>NZ_CDRRQK010000016.1:0-74576 GCF_977044405.1 Dorea sp. | reverse complement strand
ATAAAGGAAATATATGTAATAGAGTCCAATAAGGTGGCTCTGAATTACCGGAATATATGGCTCCCATTCTCCGGAATGGTGGCTCTCAAAGTCCGGACAGGTGGCTCAGAGAGCCCCGGAATAATCAGGAGATATCAGAGTGACTTATAAAAAATGTTCTTGTGATTATTTCGACGAGTACTGGGGAATTGATGAATATGATCCATCAGATTATTTTTATTATTTCATTTTGGATTATTACAGCGACTCGATTGATTCAATTTATGCAGAGAATACATCGAATGGGGATTTTGAACCATTTATTAAACTGATGAATGATGTAAGGTTGGTGAAGGATAACCGTGAAGGTATATATGAATACGCACAGGAAATACAAATGGGAGATAAGTGGATTGCTGTCTACATAGGTGATAAGAATATTTCTGGTGACATTACGATAAAAAAGGAGCCGGACCAGACTTATAGATTAGAGCAGAATCGATATGCGAGATGGGTATATGTGAATGGTCAGGAAGTATACGCAAAGTCAAGGGAAACAAATAGTACAGGATCTTCCAGCTATTCTGGAAATCGTTCATGGGGAAGTTCTTCGGGATCTTCTTCAAAAAATGATCCATATGACGTGTATGATTACGATGATCCGGATGAATTCGCTGATGAATGGGGTGAAGAATTCGGAGATGGTAGTTATGAGGATGGATATGACGATGCATATGATTATTGGGAAGATGAGATGGATTAGAAAATATAGTGAGGAATAAGAATGAACATACAAATTTTCGGAACCAAGAAAAGCTTCGACAGCAAAAAAGCAGAACGCTATTTCAAAGAGCGCGGAATTAAATACCAGTTCGTAGACATGAAGGAAAAGGGCCTGAGCAAAGGTGAATTCAATTCAGTATGTCAGGCTGTCGGAGGATATGAAAAATTGATCGATCAGAATTGCAAGGACAAAGATCTGCTTGCGTTGCTTACTTATCTTGCAGAAGAAGACAAAGCAGAGAAGATTCTGGAAAATCAAAAGGTGATCAAGACACCGATTGTGCGTAACGGGAAACAGGCAACTGTTGGATATCAACCAGATATCTGGAAAAATTGGAAGTAAAAGAGTATAAAGAAAGTAAAAAAGGAACTCAAAAATTTGACTTTATTTTTGAGTTCCTGAGAATATAATTTGAGTTTCTTATCAGAAACTTAAAAATAATAACAAATAAATTTGAGATTAGAGAAAGAATACTGAGTTAGAAAATGATAGATTACAACCGAGAAGATCAATTCCTGCGGCAGCGTCTGCAGAAAGAAATCCCGATTTTACGGGCATTAATACAAAATGTATATGAAGAACTGGACAGAAAACTTCATTTGAACGGAGCAAAAGTGCCGGTAACATTCGGATATGATACGGACACATTGGGATCTTATACAAGACGAAGCGCACATGAAAAAGAACATTTTCACTTTTCCTTGTTGTTCATCGCATATGGTGTGAAGAATCCGTTGTCAAAAGAAGACCGCATAGATCTGTTCAAGCATGAGTACGCCCATTATATGCAGTACAATATGCAGATTCCTGAGAAATATAAGTGGCAGGCGGGAACACATGGAAGTGCCTGGAAATATTGCTGTTCCCTTATCGGTGCGGCACCGACGCCATATTATAAGGCAGGCGAGGCACTTATGAATCATGATTATGATAAGGTGTTAAAGAACAAGATTCATGATAAGTCCGTGCCGGTCCGGGATACTTATCAGCAACTGAAGACTGCACAGAAGAAAAAAGATGAAGTGATTCAGTATAAGCTTGGCGATGCGGTGATACATCCGAAATTCGGACATGGAATTGTGGAGAAGATTAATCAGAGATCTGGCGGGGTGCATTTACATATCCGGTTTGATGGGGAAGTGAAGTGTATTGATCAGAAATGGCTGTCGAGGAAGAAGTATACGTAAAGAGATATGTGTGAAATAAAACATAAAAGGATACGTATAAAGCGTATATGTAAGAAATATACGTAAGAAATATATGTAAAAACATATAAGGTAGTAGAGTGCCTGAAGAGGATGAGCGTACACGAAGAATTGTGAAAGAGGAGATTTTTCGTGTGCGTAATTTTATATATTGACATATTATCAATGTGATACTATCATAAAACTAATAATAAAGAACGAAAAAAGAAAGAAGGAGTAATCATGCGGAAAAAATCAGAAATGCAAAAAGCCAATGAGGAATTTGTAAAAAAATATGATGATTCAAAATATCCAAAACCATCCGTGACAGCGGACATTGTCATTTTCGGTATGTTTGATAGAGAAGAAGACAATTACAGAAAGATTGCCAGGAAAGAATTAAAGGTGCTTCTAATCCAAAGAGGTGCGGCACCATATGAAGGCTGTTATGCTCTTCCGGGCGGGTTCGTCGGGCCGAATGAAACCATCGGCGAAGCGGCGAAACGGGAATTAAAAGAAGAAACGAACTGCAACTGCAATTTCCTGGAGCAGTTTGGTACCTATAGCAATCCAGACCGTGATCCGAGAAGATGGGTGATCAGCAATGGATTCATGGCGCTTGTCAATGCCGGACAGGAAATAATCCAGGCAGGAGATGATGCTTCAGATGCAAAGTGGTTTGATGTGTCATTTCAGGAAGAAGCCGGTATATGGAATCTGTGTCTGACACATGGGGATGAGAAGCTTCATGCAAGATTAAAAGAGATAACTTCGAAGTGGGATGTAAAGAAGAAATTTAAGACTATAGAAAGCGATGACCTTGCATTTGACCACGAGCTGATTCTTGCAGATGCAATCGTACAGCTTCGCAAATGGATTACGGAGACGCATATAGCGTTCCGGCTTTTACCGGAGAAGTTTACACTAAGAGAATTGCAGCAGATTCATGAGACGGTGTTGGATACGAAGCTTCTGGTTCCGGCTTTTCGAAGAAAAGTGGCTGATCTGGTAGAAGATATCGGGGAGATGACGGGGGATGCCGGGCATAGACCGGCGAAGTTGTATCGGGAGAGAAGGTAAGTTACAATCGAAGGAGAAAAATATATGCATGCAAATGATGAAATTATAAGTCTTGCCGATTTCCGAAAAAAATTAAAAAGATTCCAGGAATGCTATGATGAAATATATTTTCGAGGAGAGGTAGAAGAATTTCAAAATCGAGAACCAAGTATTTTGCGTGATGAAGGATATCTGGAAAACGAAGGATGTATGTATCAGGAAATGATGCAAATGTATGGTGAACAAATGAAGAATGCATATAGATATATTGGAAAACTTGCACTGCTTCAACATAATAATGTTCCAACAAGATTGCTGGATATAACTGTCGATCCATTTGTTGCGTTATATTTTGCATGCGAGCAGAATGGTATAGCGAATGACAAAGACGGATATGTGTTTATGTATATCAGAAATGGAAAAAGTTGTAATTCACCCGATGTATATATATTATCCCTTCATGCCTGCTTCCCAGAGCTTTCGTATAAAGAAATAGCAGAGAAGGTTTGGCAGGAATTGAAGGTGAGTTATACAGAAGAAAAGATTCAGCAAGTTATTCATACACCATTATTTGTAAAAAGGTCAAAAGATTTAAGTGTAGGCAATTCCCGAATTCAGGCACAAAAAGGATGCTTTTTTATCTGTGCAGATGATGAGAAAGGCGGACTTATTACACTAGATTCCATTCCACCAGTGATGATTTATAGAATACCGGCATCATATAAAGCTACAATACGAGATGAACTGGATAAAGAGGAGAAGATTAATGTATGTTACATTTATCCGGAAATGCCGTCTGGTGGTGCATATTTAAGAGCGAAGTACAGAACTGTCAGATACGAAGTATCAGAAAAGGATTATACAATATATGAAGTATCGCAGGAAAAGCATTGTAGAAGAGATACAAATTTATTTATTACTATTGAGAAGAAAAATTTGCCGATAAAATGGGTGAAGCAGATTGTTCAACATGTTTGTGAGGGGTATAAAAGTTCTTCGGATGTTATATGGATATATGTCGGAGTGTCGAAGGAAGATATGCTTTTGTATAACTGGCGGATTACGGGCAGGTGGATTAATCCATTATGGAAAAATACGGGAATTGATCCGTTAAAAGAAAGAGATGGAGAATTTTCCTGGGAGAATCAATCCGGAACTTCAATTATATCGGAGTATAATGAGAAAAATGTCTATAAACCGGACGATGAATTATATGCATATTATCATCAGATTTTTGAGGATTCGATGTCCTATATACGGGAAATAATTTTTTTATATGATAGTGAAGAAAAAGAAAAATTATATACATGGATATCTAGAAATAAGGAACAGATTCGGGAATTTTTTAATAAAACCACTAATGGTGGCTGCTCAAGAATCCGGGAATGGAATGAATTTATAAAACATTATAGCTTGCTGTATGTAGAGATGGAGAATATATGTCTTGAAAATGAAAATAAAAATTGGAATCCTCAGGCAAAATGGCATTTAATGGGGAGGAGGATTCAATCCATTCAGAAGGAGAAGGCGGTTATTGAAAAGGGAGAAGTAAAGTGGAGAAAAACGCTGGATGTTACGGATGAAGAACTGAAAAAGTGTAAGCCATGCTATGAAACTCATCAGGTAAGATCATTCGCTCAGACAATCCCTATGAGTGAAGATGCCATAGAAGTCAAGATGGAGATTAAGTATGAGAAAAATACAGAAGGAAAAATAGTTGTTTCCGGTAAAACCAACTTGTTTGACGGAGCACAATTGATGATTTCAATCATTCCAGATGGAAAATTTTATGGTCCGTCTTGTAAAGTAAACTGTTTAAATGGAACATTTACTTCAGAACCATTAGGAAATGGAAAGAATCTTTTAGGAAAATGTAAGATGAGTATTACAATGCCTGTAAGTTCCGCACAACCAATTGAATTTGTAAAAAAAGCTGGTATGCAATATGAAAACTTGAAAGGGGACTTTATCGTCAGAAATGGGATATCACCTTCGGGGAAATATGAACAGGAAGTGGTTTTATGAAATGGAGAAAATCCTTATACGACACAATTGAAGTGAACGATGAACAAAATACAATAAGCAAGCTATATGACTGGATGATGATGATCGTCATAGTAGCAAGTATTATTCCGCTTGCTGTTAGAAACGCAAATGAGTTTACAAAGGCATTAGATTTTGTTACGGTTATTATATTTATAATAGATTATATTTTAAGATTATCAACGGCGGATCTGAAATTGAAAAAAGGCAAGAAATCATTTGTCGAATATCCGTTTACACCAATGGCAGTGATTGATCTGATATCGATTCTCCCGTCGATCACTCTTTTGAATAGCAGTCTGAAATTATTAAGGCTTTTCCGATTGTTCAGAACTTTCCGTGTATTCCGAGTGTTTAAAGTGATCCGGTATTCTAAGAGTATTAATATTATTATTAATGTATTCAAAAAGCAGAGAGAGGCGTTGCTGGTGGTAGGCGGATTGGCAATAGGCTACATTGTGATCTCGGCACTGATTATGTTCAATGTGGAACCAGCTACATTTCCAAGTTTTTTTGATGCGGTATACTGGGCGACCGTTTCGCTGACTACGGTTGGATATGGGGATATCTATGCCGTTTCAACGATTGGAAAAGTGATTACGATGTTATCGTCAGTCTTTGGAATTGCAATCGTGGCATTGCCGGCTGGCATTGTTACGGCCGGGTATATGGAAGGGATAAATAAGAATAAATCCCAGTAATTTAGGAGTAATGAGGATGGAAGATGAAGAGAAAAAGCAAATGATTACAACGAAGTCAACAAAAGAAAAAAGCGGCGAGGTTGCCGGGATGATCCAGAATATGTCAATAAACGGAATCCAACTGCACCTCGCTCAAAACGGAACCGGCGGCCCAATCATCTTCTGGGGCATGTATCCACACCAGGGGAATGAAGTGGAACATCTGTGGGAGTCTTTGCTGGAATGTGTATCGGAGCAAAATTTCCTGCTCGTAGCATTTCAGGTGGAAGACTGGAACCGGGATTTTTCGCCTTGGAAAGCATCAGCGGTATTCGGAAAAGAAGATTTTGTTGGACAAGGTGCGAAGACATTGAAATGGCTGACAGAGGAATGCGTACCGTATATTGACCGGACTTTTGGTGCGAAAGACAGGGAGCATTGGCTGATGGGTTATTCACTTGCCGGACTATTCGCTTTGTGGACAGCTTATGAAAATGATGCATTTTCTGGAATTATATGTTGTTCGGGTTCATTATGGTTTCCAGAGTGGGATCATTATATGAGAGAGCATATGCTTCGAAGTAAATGTAGTGTATATCTAAGTCTTGGCGGCAAAGAGGAGAAGACGAGAAATAAAATAATGGCAGCAGTCGGCGACAGAACCAGGGCGCAGGAAGAGCGATTAGAGGAAGATCCGATGGTGGAATCCGTGGTTTTAGAGTGGAATGCGGGAGGGCATTTTGCTGATGCGGGGAAAAGGCTGGCTAAGGGCGTGAAATGGATGTTTGGTGCGAAAAATGGCTTATAATAGAAGTTGAGGACGTTGATGTTTCATGGTATCATAATCAGTATAGAAGTAGATTAGAAGGTGTAATATATGGGAAGATTTGTGAATCCGGATAATAGTGCTTTTCAGGTCGCACTGAATTCTAAAATTTATATAGATAAAACTGGTTTAATTGCCTGTATGAATGATGTACTGGACTCAACAGACGGATATATTTGCAACAGTCGTCCGCGGCGGTTTGGAAAATCATATGCGGCGAATATGCTTGCAGCATATTACAGCAAAGGTGCGGATTCGGAAGAGATGTTTTCTGGTCTTGAGATAGGAAAAACAGAAGAATTTAAGAAGCATCTTAATAAATATGATGTGATCCATGTAGATGTACAATGGTTTCTGACCAACTGTGAGGAAGCAGAAAATGTTGTAGCATATATTACCAGGACGGTATTGGATGAATTGAGGGAAATTTATCCGGAAATTTTGTCATCGGACGTAAGATCTTTGCCGGATGGGCTTTCTCGAGTTAAGGACAAGACCGGACAGAAATTTATTATCATTATTGATGAATGGGATGTGCTTATCAGGGATGAATCAGCGAATAAAAAAGTACAGGATGAATATATCCGTTTTCTGAGAAGCATGTTTAAAGGAACGGAACCTACGAAATATATTCAGCTCGCCTATCTTACGGGGATTTTACCGATAAAAAAAGAAAGAACACAATCGGCACTTAATAATTTCCGCGAATATTCGATGTTGAATGCAGGCCCGTTGGCTTCGTATATTGGCTTCACGGAGGAAGAAGTAAAAGAACTTTGTGAAGAATATAAAAAGGATTTTTCTGAGGTGAAACGCTGGTATGATGGTTATCAATTAGGAAAATATCATGTCTATAATCCAAACGCCGTTGTGAATCTGATGACAGATGGAAATTTTCAGAGTTACTGGTCAGGAACGGCTTCCTATGATTCGATTGTTCCATTGATCAATATGGATTTTGATGGATTAAAGACTGCAATTATTGAAATGTTGTCGGGGGCAGCGGTTGAAGTGGACGTTGCTTCATTTCAGAATGACATTGCAAATATTGTGAATAAGGACGATGTCCTGACGTATCTGATTCATATGGGATATCTGGGTTATTCGGGCGCTTTCAGAATGGCGTTTGTACCGAATGAGGAGATCAGACAGGAGCTGATTCGTGCGACGCGGAGAAAACGGTGGAACGAGATGTTACTTTTTCAGCAGGAATCCGAATTGTTGCTAGATGCAACGTTGGATAAGGATGGTGAAGCAGTTGCAGAACGGATAGAAAAGATACATGAGGAATATGCTTCAGCAATTCAATACAATAATGAAAATTCACTTAGCAGTGTACTGGCATTGGCGTATCTGAGTGCAATGCAATATTATTTTAAGCCGGTTCGAGAATTGCCAACGGGACGTGGTTTCGCCGATTTCGTGTTTATTCCAAAACCGGAATATAAGAATGATTATCCGGCACTTGTTGTGGAATTGAAATGGAATAAAAGTGCTGTGAGTGCATTGCTGCAGATAAAGGATAGAAAATATCCGGATTCTATTCAAGATTATACAGGTGATATTTTGCTGGTTGGGATTAATTATAGTAAAAAAGATAAGAAACATGAGTGTGTGATTGAGGCGTATAAGAAATAGAAAGTCAGAGAAAGAATAAGATTAGGTATAAAGGAAGAGTGATTGTATGCTCCCGGCAAGAAAAATACATTTTGAAGCAAAAAAGAAAGAAAAAGAGAACTTAAGATTCCGAAGCTTCTTAAAATGCAATGCGGATGAAGAAGAACTGGACCAGCAATTTTTACAACTGCACAAAGAATTATTTGAAAACTTCGATTGCGGCAGATGCCGTAACTGTTGTAAAGAGTACTGTGCGGAACTTACGACAGATGAAGTGAAGGAAGCGGCAGAGTATCTTAAGATGGAAGAGCCGCAATTTGTTCAGACATATCTGGAAAAAGATGAGACAGAAGGGACTTATTTAACGAAAAATAAACCATGTGATTTCCTTCAAAAGAATGGAGAATGTCTTTTAGAGGAGTGCAAGCCGGATGGCTGTAAGAAGTATCCATATACGGATCAACCGGGACGTTTGGGGAGTTTGTATGGTATGCTTGATGCGATAGCGGTGTGTCCTGTAGCATATGAGATCTGGGAACGGTTAAAGAAAATATATAACTTTCATTGATGATAATGTAAATGGAATGATAAAGAGGTAATTACAACCGGAGGTGAAAATCAATGAACAAAGCAGACAAAGCAGAATCCCTCTTCCGCACAGGTTACAACTGCAGCCAGTCAGTCTACGCAGCATTTGCGGAAGAGCTGGGAATAACAGTGGAAGAGGCAGCAAAAAAAGCAAGCCCGTTCGGAGCGGGATTTGGCAAGCTGCGTGAGGTGTGTGGTGCCGTGACAGGAATGGTCATGGTAATCGGTGATCTGTACGGATACGATGATCCGAAAGATGCGGCGGGGAAAAAGGAGCTTTATGCACTTGTGCAGAAGCTTTGTGGATCCTTTGAAGCTTCGGAAGGAAGCCTGATCTGCCGGGAACTTCTCGGGCTGGAGAAGGGCGAAGATCTGGAAGAGCCTGCGGTCAGAACGGAAGAGTATTATCAGAGCAGACCTTGTGTGAAAGCATGCAGAAGGGCAGCGGAGATTCTGGAAGAATATATGAAAGAGCAAAAAAGAAAATGAGCGAGTACATTACAACCTATACAGGAAAACATTTTAAACCAACAGAACCGGATCCGGAGTTATTTGACATAGCAGATATTGCACATGCGCTGTCCCTGATCTGTCGGGGAAATGGTCATGTGAAGACGTTCTGGTCAGTCGGGGAACATTGCATCTGTTGTGCCAAAGAGGCAAAGGCAAGAGGTCTGTCGGGCCGGATGGTGCTTGCATGCCTGCTTCACGATGCAAGTGAGTGTTATATGTCGGATGTTCCGTCGCCTTTTAAGAAGGAACTGCCGGAATATAATGAACGCGAAGAACGTATGCTTTCTATGATTTATGAAAAATTTCTCGGTTCGGACCTGACACCGGAAGAGAAGATGCAGTTGAATGCGATTGATAAGGCAATGCTATGGTATGATCTGACGTTTCTTCTGGGAGAGAAACAGGAGAGCGAAGCGCCCGAATTGCATATTGATCTGAGGTATGAGGTCAGAGCATTTGGTGAGGTGGAAGAGGAATACCGGAGGATTTTTGAAGAACAGCTTATAACCGTACAGAATAAAAGAATCTAAAATCGTACGGATAAGATAGAAAAGGAGGAATACATTATGTTACACGAAGTATCTTTTGCGTCCTACAACGGACGTGACCAGGTCCAGGGATGGATCTATGTTCCGGCTTGCAAACCGAAGGGAATTGTCCAGGTGATCCACGGATTTGGGGAACATTCCAGACGTTATCTGCACATGATATCTGCCTTCATGGATGCGGGTTATATCGTGGCAGCAGACGATCATGTAGGACATGGGAAGACAGCAATGGTCAATAATGTGTGGGGCGATTGGGGAGACAAAGGGCCGCATACAATGATGGAAGACGAGCATACATTGAAAGGAATCGTGTGTGAAAAATATCCGGATCTGCCATATTTCTTATTCGGACACAGTATGGGATCTTTTATCACAAGAGATTTCATTGCAAAATACGGGGACGAACTGGCCGGGGCAACCATCTGCGGAACAACGGGAATCTTCCGCGGGGCAGAAGAGACGGGAAAGAAATTAAAAGAAGCGATCGACGCAGGACATGGAGAAGAATCCAATCCGTCATATACCGGAGAACTGATGGGATGGATGTGTGAGCGCTGTGGAGAGGTCAGCATCGGAAATGAGTGGATCTGTGCAGATCCGTATGTACAGCGGGATCATGCCGATGATCCGTTTGATGCATTTACCAGACCGACCAGCAACCGTTCGGTATATGATTTCATCCAGATGATGTTACAGATCGAGGGAACAAAGTGGGCCGAAAAAGTGCCGACAGACCTGCCAATCTATAATATTGCGGGAGATCAGGACCCGGTAGGTGAGTATGGAGTAGGCGTATATCAGGTAAGTAACTGGCTGGTGCAGACTGGACATAACGTAACGACGAAGCTGTACTCGGGATATCGTCATGAGATACATAATTATGCTGAGATTAAGAACGAAGTCGAAGCAGGAATTATTGCATTCATGGACAAGGCATTATAAAAATGTATTAGGTGCCGGGAATAGAGCACTGATCAAAAGAGCATTCTTGATTTTCAGGGACTCCGGTTTTATGAAACCTGGAGTCCTTTTTGAAAAAAATTATTTTTTGATTTCTGATTGGAATGCCTTGATATCTTTTGCGACCTCGCCGCTTAAGAGTAACAGGCAGATCAGGTTCGGAATCGCCATCAGGGCATTTGCGATATCTGAAAAGTTCCAGACCAGGCTTAAGGTCTGGGTACATCCAAAATATACAATGAGTGAAAAGAGGATGCGGTAGATCATATTGTATTTGTGTGTGCCGAGGAGATATTCAAAGGCCTTCTCTCCATGATATTCCCATCCTAAGATGGTAGAGAAGGCAAATAAGGTGATTCCGATCGTGACAAGCCAGCCGCCTGCGGAGCCAAGAATTGTCTGGAAGGCGGCAATCGTTATGTCGGATCCCGTCAGTAATTCGCCGGAAGCATCTGTCATGCCAAGCACTCCGGAGGAAGCAATTGCAAGACCGGTAATCGTACATACAACAATGGTATCCCAGAATGTTCCGGTCATATTGATATATCCCTGGCGGACAGGATTGTCTGTTGTTGCGGCAGCTGCTGTAATTGCGGCAGAACCCATGCCGGCTTCGTTAGAAAAGACACCACGGGCAACACCATATCTCATGGCACTCATCATGGATGCTACGATGGAACCACAGAGGCCGCCGCCGACAGCCTTTACAGAAAATGCCATCTGAAAGATTATTGCGATTCCGGACGGAAGATTGGAAATATTTCCAATAATTACGATCAGACCGCAGATCACATAAAAAATTGCCATAGCAGGTACAACGACAGAAGATACTTTAGAGATAGACTTAATTCCTCCTACAATGATTAATAAGGATAATACGGTGATAATGATACCGCTAATCCATGTAGGAATGGAAAATGTTGTATGTAAAGCGCTGGCAATAGAATTGCCCTGTGTCATGTTACCGATTCCAAATGAAGCAATGACGGTAAAAAGTGCAAATAACCATGCAAGTATGGTTCCAAGCGTTTTATTATGGAGTCCTTTTTTCATTGTATACATAGGACCGCCGCTCATTTCACCCTTTGCATTGACTTCCCGGTATTTGATAGCAAGCATACATTCGCTGAATTTTGAAGTCAGTCCGAATGCGGCCGAGATCCACATCCAGACAAGGGCGCCGGGACCACCGGATACCATAGCTGTGGCGACACCAACGATATTACCGGTTCCGATCGTAGCGGCAAGAGCAGTAGTCAGAGCGGAAAAAGGAGAGACATCTCCGACGCCCCGGCTTTGGGTACGCGCTTCTTTGCTCAACGTACTTTTGAGTGCGTAACCAAGATTTCTCCAAGTCAGGAATTTCGTCCGGATAGTCAGAACGACACCGGTTCCGACAAGGAGGATCAACATGAGAGGTCCCCACACAAAATTATCAATAGATGTTACGATTGCATTTAGTTTTTCCATTTCTACCATTCCTTCCTAAAACGCAAAGAAGAGCAATGCTGTGAACAACATTGCTCTTCTTTGTATTGCGTGAATTTTCTGTATTATACTCTTGAAATATAAAAGTTGTCAAGAAATTTTCTGTATGTTTTAAGTGGACACATTTGGAAGATTGAAAAAGATATAAATGTTCTTCAAAATTCAGTTCCTGCAGTTAGGCGGAATTACCGTCCGCTTCGATCCGGCGCAGCCGGCGGGTGCCCGTGTGCTTTCTGTGCAAAAAGATGGGCAGGATCTGGATGATACTGCTGTTGCTCAGTAGCGGAGCAGGAAGTATCTGCCTGGTTCGGAAAAATAAAGGATAATTCAAGATGCGGAAGCCCTTAAAAAAATTCAAGGACTCCGGTTTTATTAAACCCGGAGTCCTTTTTTAAGAAGTTCATCGAAAGAGCAAGGTTTTCCCCACAGATATCCCTGACTATAATCAGGATCCATCAGCCGGATCTTTTCCCATTCATCCTCCGTCTCCACACCTTCTATGCAGATTTTTATATCCAGACAGTGTATCATAGTGCAGAATCGTTTTAAAAGATCATATTCCTTTGCGTCTTTTATAGCCTGTGCGGTAAAGGAACGGTCAATTTTAATGATATCCGGACGAAGCTCATTGAGATAATGAAAGTTCGAATAACCCGTTCCAAAATCATCCAGTGCAAGCCGTATACCGGCTTTTTTTAATTCCTTCAGGAAATGCCGTGCATTGGAATTGTCTTCCAGCAAAGCACTTTCCGTTAATTCTACGATCAATGCTTCCGGAGGAAGTTTGGTATTTTCAAGTTCAGCAGAGATATACTGTATCACATCAGACTTTTCAATCTGTATCTGTGAGATATTGATGCTGACCTGAAAGTCCGGAACTGTTTCACGGATCTTTTTACATGCCTGTAGTGCTTCCCGTATGATCCAGCGGCCAGCCGGAATGATGAGACCGCTTTCTTCCAGGATAGGGATAAATTCTGCCGGTGAGATAGTTCCGAACTGTCCGGAAGAAAAACGCATCAAGGTTTCCGCACCAAAAGGCTGTCTGCAGCCTGCTTTCACCAATGGCTGAAAGGCAATAGAGAATCCACGGAAGTCATGTATGACTGCCGCATGAAGGACATCGCTGATATCTTTCAGATGTAAGAACTGTTGATAGTCCTGCTCATTGAAAATATAATAACGGTTTCTTCCATGTTTTTTCGCTGTGTTCAATGAAAAATCTGTCCGCTTCATCATTTCATCATATTCATTTTCCAGAAGATTATAAAATGGGAGAATCCCACCGGAAATCGTAAAGATTGCCGTATAATGATTCTTTTTAATAAACTGGTTGATGTTTTCTCTGATTTTATTGTAAAGGTGTACTGCTGTCTGCTTATCGTCAGAAATAACATCCACGATGATAAATTCATCAGAAGATAATTTGTATACCTGCTGTTCCCCTGAAATACAGTGCGAAATACACTCTGCAGTTTTCCGGAGAATATAATCACCATAATCCCATCCGAATTTTTCATTGATCGGTTTGAAATTATCGATACCAAGGCGTAACAGAAATCCATTTTCCAGAGGAGTCTCCTGTGTCTTCAGGTATTCAATCAGACCATTCTCTCCGAAAAGGCCACTGATATTATCTGCTTTCTGCTTTTCGCCAATCTCATTAATACATCCAACCATGTAGAGAGGCTTTTGATAATCATCCCGTACAAGATATCCGCGGCAGTTGATCCAGACCGGATTCCTGTTCAGATCCAGCCAGCGGTATTCCATATTATGGATACAACGGTTGGTAGTAAGCAGATCACGGAATTCGGCGGTCAACAGCGGATAATCCTTGGCGTATACAAACTCCCGGTGTGTTTCCATAACTTTGTAAAAAGCATTTTGAGGAACGCAGAAACGTTCCAGTGACTGTGGCGCAATATAGTAAAAGTCGGTCCGGAAATCAATAAAGTACAGATAGTCATCGGTACTTGGACTGAGCAGGTCGATGATCCCGCATAATTCCGCCGGTGAAATATGCTGGTATTTTTTCTCCTGCGTGATCAGTTCATCCGTGATTCCCTGTGCATGAGATTGCTTTCCGGAAGAAAGCATCGGATGAGAAGAAGCAGAATGTGACATTTTTTTTCTTCGTTTTTCACGGTAAAGCATAGTATCACTGCGTCTTACGATATCTTTAAAATCCATATCGGTATCAGGATGATAATAGGCATAGCCGGAAGATACACTGAGAGAATAAGGAAGATCCTGATCCTTTTCATTTAGAAGCAACTTCAGTTTATGGATCTTATCTTCAATCAGTTCTTTTTCATCTTTGTGGAAAATATAAGCAAATTCGTCTCCACCGATCCGGAAACAATTCTGTTCTGATGGAAAAGCCTGACGGATACACTGATAGCAAAGCTTTAAGGCTTCATCTCCCTTTTCGTGGCCAAAGTTATCATTAATTTCTTTCAGATTATCAAGGTCTAATAAGACAACTCCGGTTGTATGTAATTCCAGCTCCTGCTCGTCCAGATAGCGAATCATATTTTCGTAGGCATTCCGGTTCATGGCTTCGGTGAGCATATCTATATTAGCCAGTTTCTGGAAGTAGATCAGTTTTTGCTTTTGGATACACTGCTCATAATATTGCGATACCTGAATCCAGATCAGCATAAGGATAAACAGCAGAGTCCCAAGCGGAAGAAATACAGATGTCTGCTGGAATTTGCGGATATAATAAACCAATAGTTCCGATAAGGCAAAACACATAATGAGATACATCGGGTATCTGAATTTTCTGGCAAGTTCGTTTCCAAGCTGTTTTGCTTCGTAATGGATCAGTCCAATCGTATATGCTGCATTCACAAACATGATCAGATGCGTGAACGGAAGAATCAGGAAGATATCGACAATTCCCATGCACTGAAGAAGGACGGCTGCAGCCATATTGATCAGATAAAAAACAGACAGGAACAGGGCACCTTTCCGGAATTTACTTTTGCAAATATCATACAAAAGGAAATTAAATGGTACAGGAAAGAGGTAAAATGTAAAGAAGTCGATAAAATACAGTGTTCTTCCATCCGGAACTAAAAACTGCAGAAAACCACATTGCTTCAGGGACCATAAGGCGATCAACAGGGAGAAGATTCCAAGATTCAGGAATATTTTAGATGTTTCTTCGGAGAAATCCTCCTGTTTCTTCCGTACCACTGCAATATACAATACCAGAGAGAGAAATCCTAAAAATAAAACACCGCAACTGAGGATCAGTATTCCTAGACTCTGGCTGAGAATCTTCAGAATACAATCGCCCCTCGTACCCAGAAAAAGATGCACCGGGTTCCCGTAATAGCCCTGATATACAGGAATGATTTTGACGGTCAGTTTCTTGGCGTCACTGTTTGCCGGAATGTCTACAATATGCCAGCAGGAGCCGGGTGATTTCATGAATTTTGGTGCGTTTTCTTCATTTCCATATTGATAAATAAGTTTTCCATCCAGCCAGACTTCCGCATCGGTATGGGTAGTTCGGAAAAGAATGGATTTTTGCGTGTGGAATTCATCGGGCAGAATTACATATTCCGTTTTTGCATCGTCAGTTTTAGAGCTTGTTGTTTTCAGTGAGGTGGTGTTGTCAAAAGGCAGATCGTTCCGAACAGTATCCTGTCTGAATATCCAGATGGAAAAGATAACGGCAAATAAGACAGATGCGATCAACGAGAGCCATATTTTTTTCTCTATTTTCATAATTTGATTTCCTTTAGATTCTACGTATTTTTAGGTGACAATAATCTATACGTATAGAATAACAAAATTGGCAGATGAAAGCAATGTGAAAAGGAGTTTGCCATTTCCAAACTTTTGCTTTACAAATGATATATAAAGTATTATGATAAAAAAAACGAAATCTTCAGGGCAGGGTGTGATTCCCTACCGGCGGTAAAGCCCGCGGGCCGAGAGGCATGATCCGGTGTGATTCCGGAGCCGACAGTATAGTCTGGATGAAAGAAGATGATGGTACAGTTATTTTAATAGATGAATGTAGTGTCTGAGCTCTGAGATGGTGATCCATTTCAGAGCTTTTTTGGTTAACAGATCATTTATCAGTTACATGTAACAGATCATTTCCCCTGTAGGTATCCTGCAGGGGTTTTTTATAACTAAGAAAGAAGAGAAATGACGGATCGGGAATACATGCTCCGGGCAATCCAGCTTGCAAAAAAAGGAGCAAGACACCGCCGTGTACGGAAGCAATCATAGAACAGAAGATCAAAAAAGTGGTGATTGGTTCCAGGGATCCGAATCCAAAGGTGGCAGGGAAAGGTGCACAGATATTGCGTGAATCGGGAATTACAGTAGTTCAGGATTTTATGCGGGAAGAATGTGACCGTCTGAACCCGGTGTTCTTTCATTATATTACGACAAAGACACCGTATGTAGTGATGAAAATAGAATTATAAAAAGATTTAATGAATAGGAGGAAGAAATCATGAGACAGATCAATTTAGTAGAAGGAAAAGTAGTAGCACCGGAGGGAATGAAAGTCGGAATCGTGGCTGCCAGATTCAATGAGATTATTGTGAACAAGTTATTAGGTGGAGCCGTCGACGGGCTGGTAAGACATGGGGTAGAAGAAGAGAACATTACGGCTGCCTGGGTACCGGGAGCATTTGAGATTCCGCTGACTGCACAGAAGATGGCACAGTCCGGAAAGTATGATGCAGTCATCTGCGTGGGAGCAGTTATCCGCGGGGATACTTCCCACTATGATCTGGTGTGCAATGAATCAGCCAAAGGAATCGCACAGGTTGAACTTGCAACAGGAATTCCGGTATTATTCGGGGTGATCACCACAGAGAATATCGAACAGGCTATCGCACGTGCAGGAAGTAAAGCCGGAAATAAAGGATATGACTGTGCATTGTCCGCAATTGAGATGGTAAATCTGATGAAGCAGCTTTAATCAGGTGCAGCCGATGGTGAAAACAATCATTTTTGATTATGATGGAACGATACATAATACTATTGGAATCTATGAACCGGCGTTCAGGGAAGCTTATCAGTGGTTGACAGAACAGGATGTTGTAGAGGAACAGAAGATAGAGACGGCACAGATCGCAGGATGGCTGGGCTTAAACAGCAAAGAAATGTGGGATACATTTCTGCCGGAATTAGATCAGAGGTACAAAGATCAGGCGAGTGCGATCGTGGGAGATTCCATGGTCAGGCAGATCAGGAAGCACCGGGCAGTGTGGTATCCGGGAGCGGAAGAGATGCTTACGGCTTTGAAGAACAGAGGATATCATCTTGTGATCTTAAGCAACTGTAAAGTGGCATACCGCAAAGCACATTGGGAAGAATTCCGGATGGAAAGATGGTTTGAACAGTTTTATGACTGTGAATCGTATGGATTCTGCCCTAAGACGGAGATCGTGCAGGAAATTGTCCGGGACTATCCGGGACCTTATCTGGTGATCGGAGACAGAAGACAGGATTTGGAATGTGCCAGATCCTGTAAAAGTCCGTTCATCGGATGTCTGTATGGCTATGGTGAGAAGGGAGAACTGGATGGAGCAGATTATTTTGTGAAATCTGTAGAAGAGATAACCGGAATCATATAATGTGAAAAAATGCACAAAAATAGAATTCTATTTTTGTAAATTATGTTTAATTCCACTCTTGCACTTTACAAGAAAAAAGTGTAAAACATTAAGTAAGCTAAAAAAAGTAAATAAGAAATGCAATGAAAGGGACACGTCACAAATCAAATCCGGATTTTCAGAGAGCCGCCGGATGGTGCGAAGCGGCAGAAGGTAGTTTGTGATATCACCTGGGAGCATCTCGCTGAAATATGTGTAGAAAGTGTATGGATTCATATCAGAAAAATATAAAGTAAGCAGAGACGTCATCTTCACGTTACAGAAGAGACTGTTTAATTATGACAGTAATGAGTGGTTGTAGGTAGTGATAGCTGCAGTAATACAAAGTGGTACCACGGAAGAATATTCCGCCTTTGTTATCTGAAAAGATAGCGAAGGCGTTTTTTTATATATTTTTTAACGCTAAATGCTAAAGAGAAAGAAGAGGATAGTTTATGAGTGGAATATTAATGATGATAATCGCCATCGTTGTTCTCGGAGGAGCATATCTCCTGTATGGCCGTTATCTACAGAACAAATGGGGCATTGACCCAAATGCCAAAACTCCGGCATACGAGATGGAAGACGGGGTTGACTATGTACCGGCCGATACGAACGTCGTATTCGGTCACCAGTTTGCATCAATCGCAGGTGCCGGCCCGATCAATGGACCGATCCAGGCAGCAATCTTCGGATGGCTTCCGGTGCTTTTGTGGATCTTAATCGGTGGTGTATTCTTTGGAGCGGTTCAGGATTTCGCATCTATGTATGCATCTGTAAAGAATAAAGGACGTACAATCGGATATATCATCGAAGAGTATATCGGAAAATTAGGTAAGAAATTATTCCTGTTATTCTGCTGGCTGTTCTGCATCCTTGTAGTTGCAGCATTCGCAGACGTTGTAGCCGGAACATTTAACGGATTCTCTGTAAGTGAAGCCGGAAAAGTAACAAAAATTGCAGCTAACGGTGCAGTCGCAACTACTTCTATGATATTTATCTTAGAAGCAGTCGGACTTGGAATGTTTTTGAAATACACAAAATTCAACAAGTGGATTAATACAGCAGTTGCAATCGTATTATTGGTAGCAGCAATCGCACTGGGACTTCATTTCCCAATGTATGTAGGACTGGATGCATGGCATCTCATCATCTTCGTTTACATCCTGATTGCCAGTGTTGCTCCTGTATGGGCACTTCTTCAGCCTCGTGACTATCTGAATAGTTACCTTCTGATTTTTATGATCGTTGGTGCGGTTATTGGTGTATTTGTAGCAAATCCATCTTGTAACCTTCAGGCATTCACAAGCTTTAACGTAGATGGACAGTATATGTTCCCTATCTTATTTGTAACAATCGCTTGTGGTGCGGTTTCCGGTTTCCATTCACTGGTATCTTCCGGTACAGCATCCAAACAGATTAAGAATGAGAAGAACATGCTTCCTGTATCATTCGGAGCAATGTTAATGGAAAGTATGCTTGCAGTTATCGCACTGATCGCAGTTGCATCTTTTGCCAAAGGTGAAGCAGCAGCACAGGGACTGACAACACAGCCTCAGATTTTCGCCGGAGCGATTGCGAACTTCCTGTCAGTCATCGGACTGCCACACTCACTTGTATTTACGCTGATCAATCTGGCAGTATCCGCATTTGCACTGACTTCTCTGGATTCCGTAGCCAGAGTAGGCCGTCTGTCATTCCAGGAATTCTTCCTCGATGATGATGTAGATCAGGATAACATGAGTCCATTCTTAAAAATAGTAACGAATAAATATTTTGCAACGGTCATTACACTGGTACTTGCATATTTCCTGACAAAAGTCGGTTATGCAGAGATCTGGCCATTATTCGGTTCAGCCAACCAGCTGTTATCCGTACTGGCACTGGTAGCTTGTGCGGTATTCCTTAAGAAGACGAAACGCCAGGGATTCATGCTCTGGGGACCAATGGTATTCATGATGGCTGTTACATTTACAGCACTTGGTATGACGATCGTGAAACTGACAAAAGCATTCCTGACAACAGGGCTGGATCTTGGAAATACATTACAGCTGATTTTTGCCGTATTGCTTCTGATCCTTGGTGTGCTGGTTGCAATCCAGGGTGTAAAGAAACTTCTTGAAAAAACAGATGATAAGAAAGCAACAGCTTAATCATTATTTTATTTGTAATAAGAACATATAAGAGAAACTGTGGTAATAGCGTGAAGGTTATTATCGCAGTTTTTTTTTATTTGATTTTCTTTATATAAATATGAGTAAAAACAGGACTTTGCCGAATTGGGAAAAATATATAAAAAAATAAATGATAACATAAAAATATTGATAATTAATCCAAAAATATTCTATGTCAAAAAAATAGTGTTGTAATTATAATGAGATTAGTCAATGAGTTAGACGCGATTAAAAACAAAACGCACAAAACAGGAGGAAAGAAAATGAAAAAGAAAAAAGTATTTGCACTCATGATGGCAGCAACACTTGCATTATCACTGGCAGGCTGTGGAGGATCTTCATCAGGGGATTCAAAATCATCAGGATCTTCAGACAGCAGCTCTGTAGCCAATAAGGACAAACCGCTTTGCTGGTTTAACCGTCAGCCTTCGAACAGTTCAACAGGGGAATTGGACAAAGAAGCGTTGAATTTCAATGACGATACTTATTATGTAGGATTTGATGCTAATCAGGGAGCAGAACTTCAGGGAGAGATGGTTGTTGATTATATCAAAGCAAATGCTGATAAGATTGACAGAAATGGTGACGGAGTTATCGGATACGTACTTGCAATCGGTGATATCGGACATAATGATTCTATCGCACGTACACGTGGTGTTCGTTCGGCACTTGGAACAGGAGTTAAAGATGGTGACGAAGTTGCTTCCGAACCGGCAGGAACAAACGTAGACGGAAAAGCAAAAGTTGTTCAGGATGCTAAGATTGATGTAGACGGAAAAGAATTTACAGTCCGTGAGCTTGCTTCTCAGGAAATGAAGAACTCAGCAGGAGCAACATGGGATGCGGCTACAGCAGGTAACGCA
The DNA here is from genome assembly GCF_977044405.1 of Dorea sp. Lineage (NCBI taxonomy): Bacteria > Bacillati > Bacillota > Clostridia > Lachnospirales > Lachnospiraceae > Dorea > Dorea sp. Next base: position 53,637 of record NZ_CDRRQK010000016.1, on the reverse strand, counting down.
ATCGGAACATGGGAAGCTTCTTTCGGAGATCAGATTGATATTGTTGTTTCTAACAATGACGGTATGGGAATGTCAATGTTTAATGCATGGGCAAAAGATAACAAAGTTCCTACATTCGGATATGATGCAAACAGTGACGCTGTTGCAGCAATCGCTGAAGGATACGGCGGAACAATCTCGCAGCATGCAGATGTTCAGGCTTATCTGACATTAAGAGTACTCCGTAACGCACTTGACGGAGCAGACGTTGATACAGGTATTGGTACAGCAGATGATGCCGGTAACTGCCTGACAGAAGGTGAAGATTACAGATACAGCGAAGAAGAAAGATCTTACTACGCATTAAATGTTGCAGTAACAGCTGATAATTACAAAGACTTTACAGATTCAACAAAGATTTATGACAAAGTGTCAAAACAGCTTGATTCAAGCAAGAGTCCATCTAAGAAAGTATGGCTTGATATTTACAATGCATCAGACAACTTCCTGAGCTCAACATACCAGCCACTTCTTGAGAACTATGATGATCTCCTTAACCTGAAGGTTGATTACATCGGTGGAGATGGACAGACAGAGTCAAACATCACAAACCGTCTCGGAAATCCAAACGAATATGATGCATTTGCAATTAACATGGTTAAGACAGACAATGCATCAGCATACACATCACTTCTCTCAAAATAAGAGACTGGTTAAATGGTAAATGAATGAAACGCAGAGGGGTGTCAGAGATGATACCCTTCTTTCATCAAGAAAAGGAAGCAGAGTTATGACAGTAGATAAGAATAAATACATCTTATCGATCAATGGCATGAGCAAGTCATTCGGTAGAAACAAAGTTCTGAAACATATAAGCCTGAATGTCAAACCTGGGACCATTATGGGACTTATGGGTGAAAACGGTGCCGGAAAATCGACAATGATGAAATGTCTCTTTGGTACTTATCAGAAAGATGAGGGGACAATTATATTAGACGGCAGAGAAGTAAATTTCTCGGGACCAAAAGATGCACTGGAAAACGGGGTAGCGATGGTACACCAGGAATTGAACCAATGTCTTGAAAGAAGCGTTGTAGATAATATGTTTCTTGGACGATATCCAAAGAATTCTTTTGGAATTGTCGATGAAGGAAGAATGAAAAAGGAAACTGCAAATCTCTTCAGACAGCTTGGAATCACAGCAAATCTGACGCAGCCAATGAAAAAAATGTCTGTGTCCAAGCGGCAGATGTGTGAGATTGCAAAAGCTATTTCCTATCATTCCAAAGTAATTGTACTGGATGAACCAACCTCATCCCTGACAGCACCGGAAGTTGAGAAACTTTTCAAGATGATGCGTCAGTTGAAAGCACAGGGAATTTCGCTGATTTATATATCACATAAGATGGATGAGATTTTCAATATATGTGATGAGATATCTGTGCTCAGAGATGGTAGTCTGGTTATGACAAAAGAGTGTAAAGATACCGATATGAATGAACTGATATCGGCAATGGTTGGGCGCTCGCTGGATAACAGATTTCCACCTGTTGACAATGAGCCCGGAGAGAAGATTCTCTCTGTACAGAATCTTTCGTCAAAATATGCACCAAAGATTCAAAATGTATCCTTTGATATCAGAAAAGGAGAAATATTTGGATTTTACGGTCTGGTTGGTGCCGGTCGTACGGAACTTTTAGAAACAATCTTCGGAATCCGCACAAGAGCAGAAGGAAATGTAATATACGATGGAAAGATCATGAACTTTTCATCGCCGAGAGATGCAATGGATCATGGATTTGCCCTGATCACAGAAGAAAGAAAAGCCAATGGTCTGTTCTTAAAAGGTGATATTACATTTAATACGACCATTGCTAACATGAATCATTATAAGAATGGTGCAGTGCTGTCGCATGACAGAATGGTACGTGCAACTGCGGAAGAGATTAAAATCATGCATACAAAGTGTATGGGCCCGGATGATATGATCACAAGTCTTTCCGGAGGAAACCAGCAGAAGGTAATCTTCGGAAAATGGCTGGAGCGTTCACCGAGTGTATTCATGATGGATGATCCGACGCGAGGAATTGATGTTGGTGCGAAATATGAGATTTATGAACTGATCATCAATATGGCAAAGCAGGGGAAAACAATTATTGTTGTATCTTCTGAGATGCCGGAGATTCTTGGTATTACGAACCGTATCGGTGTTATGTCAAACGGACGACTGGCCGGAATCGTAAATACAAAAGAGACGAATCAGGAAGAACTATTGAGACTCAGTGCAAAATATCTGTAACAGAGAGGGGTATGGAAGATGGCAGAAAAAAGCATTATCATTTCGGCTGAAGAAGAAGCAATACTTTTGAAACCGATTGACGAATATGTTGGGAAAATACAGGAGCAGATCGATGCACTGCGTGTGGAGGGATCTGACAAAGTCAACAGTTTAAAGAATCAGATTGCAATAGCAAAAGAGAATAAGAACTTAACAAAAGAAGAACAGAATAAGATTATCGGGGAATGTAAAAAGAATCTGGAGAAGGCAAAAGCAACAGAAAATGCAAATAAACAGCAGATTGCAAAACTGATCGCAGATGCCGAAGGTTTTCTTTCCAAACATTACAACAGTGAGTATTATAACCTTGTTGCAAAGAGCTGCGAAGCAGAGAAAAAAGCGGAAAACAGTAATTTTGAAAAAATAAAAGCAGATTTGCAGGAAGAACATAAGAAGGCAGTCAGCAGACTGAAAGATGCAGATGAGATCAAAGCTGAAAAATACACATATAAGAATAAATTATATGATGCACAGATGACACATGAGTCCAGGATCCAGGAGATCAAGGATAGGAAACATGATGCATTCATGCATAAATTCCACCTGATTGATCTGCTCAGGATGTCAAAATATACATTTGCACAGAAGCAGGCACAGAATTTTGAAAATTACAAGTATACATTTAATATGACACAGTTTCTGTATAAGAACGGTCTGTATATTGTAATTATCATGATCTTTATCGCATTGTGTATTATTACACCGATTGTGAAAAATACACAGCTTTTTACAACTACAAACATCCTTAACATTCTGCAGCAGGCTTCGCCGCGAATGTTCCTTGCACTTGGAGTTGCCGGTCTGATCCTTTTGACAGGTACAGACCTTTCTGTAGGACGTATGGTTGGTATGGGTATGGTTACAGCAACCATTATCATGCATAACGGAATTAACACAGGTACTGTGTTTGGTCATGTTTTTGATTTTTCGGGTATGGCACCGGCATCAAGAGCTATATTAGCCTTATGCGTGTGTATACTTTTTACAACTGTATTTGCAATGACAGCCGGATTTTTCATGGCAAGATTCAAGATGCATCCATTTATTTCAACGATGGCAAATATGTTGATCATCTTTGGTCTTGTTACATATGCTACAAAAGGTGTTTCTTTTGGTGCGATCGATCCGACGATCCCAAATATTTTTATTCCACAGGCAGGACGTTTCCCGATGATTATTTTATGGGCAGTAATTGCGATTGCTGTTGTATGGTTTATCTGGAATAAGACAACATTTGGAAAAAATTTATATGCAGTTGGTGGAAATCCAGAGGCGGCAGCTGTATCAGGAATCTCGGTATTTAAAGTAACGATGGGAGCATTTATCCTTGCCGGTATCCTTTATGGATTCGGTTCATGGCTGGAGTGTGTACGAATGGTTGGATCCGGTAGTGCCGCTTACGGACAGGGATGGGATATGGACGCCATTGCAGCCTGCGTAGTTGGTGGAGTTTCCTTTACCGGTGGTATTGGTAAGATATCGGGAGTTGTGACAGGTGTACTGATCTTTACATCATTGACCTATTCTTTGACGGTTCTTGGTATTGATACAAACCTTCAGTTTATTTTTGAAGGTATCATTATTCTGGCAGCAGTAACACTTGACTGTCTGAAATATGTACAGAAGAAATAATAAATAAAAGACTGTTTATACAGGTTCATACAAAAAGAAGTAGACCGTCCTGCTCATCGGAAAGATGAAAGGGACGGTTTTTTTCACTATGATGCGTTCGAAAGAAATTTTGAAGGCAGATTTTGCATTTGAATATGCTATAAGAGACGTAAATTTGTTATACTGGAATAAACGTATAGCGACCATGAAAAAGGGGAAAAAAGATGGAACGATATAAAGTGATTCTCGTAGATGATGAAGCAGAAGTCATCGATATGATAGAGAAAAAAATTCATTGGAATGATCTGGGGTTTGAGGTGGCAGGAAGTGCGACAAATGGGGTAAAAGCACTGGAATTGGTAGAAAAACTCCAGCCGGATGTGGTGCTGACGGATATTAAGATGCCTTATATGGACGGGCTAGAGTTATCCAGAAGGCTGAATCGGGAATATCCGAATATTTATATCATGCTCTGTACAGGATTTGATGAGTTTGAATATGCGAAAGAAGCAGTGCATCTGGAAATCAAGGAATATATGCTCAAACCGGTCAATGCAACAGAATTGTCGGAAAGCCTGACCAATCTGAAACATACGCTGGACAGGGAAAGAGAAGAAAAATTAAATGTAAAAAAATTAAATGATTATTTTCAGGAAGTACTTCCGAAATTACAGTCCAATTTTTTTATTTCATTAATTGAAGGAAGAGTAGAAAAACATGATTATGAAAGATTTTTACAGGCGTATCAGGTAGATATGAAAGGACCTCTCTTTGGTTGTGTAATCTTCCATACATCGGAGAACCATGTGCCCGAAGGCATGAACCCACTGCTTTTATCCATGTCGGTAGAAAGAGAAATCAAGCAGAGACTGATGGATCAGTGGAACTGTCGGGAATTTATATATATGGGAAATACACTGCTGATTCTGGAATTGGATGCGGAAGATAAGATTACCCAGATAACAGATGCCTGTGACAGATTCTGCCGGTGGGCGTACCGCATCATGGGTGCGGTTGTTACGGCAGGGATCGGAACAGTGTGTGACAGTCTGTATGAGATCAGTCTTTCCTACGAGCGGGCAAGAGAGGCAGTTTCTTACAGGGTTTTATACGGAACCAAACGGGCAATTAATATTGGAGAGATTGTTCCGAAGGAACAGATCAAACCGGTTCAGTCAGAAGAGTCAAGGATGCAGACGCTATTTCGTGCAATTCGTATAGGAGATTCAGCAGAGATAGAACGGGCAGCACGTGAAGAGATGGAAAAGCTTCATAAAAATACAGAAACCATGAGTCAGTATAATCTTGCCACAATGGAGATCGTCAGTGGATTTTTTAAGTTCTGTACAGATAATTCGCTGGATTTCAATAAAATATCCGGTAATATGCAGAACATTTACGAAAAAGTATCGCAGATGGATGAGAGTTCACTGACAGCATGGATTGTGCAGATGTCGGAAAGGATCAGTGAAAAGCTGAAATGTGCAAGAAACAGTTCTGCCAGACGGCTCATTGTGGAAGCACAGAACATTGTGAAAGAAAGATATATGGAAGCGGATATATCATTGGACGAGGTATGTGCGGTTCTAGGTGTATCGAATTCTTATTTTTCTTCTGTATTTAAAAAAGAAGCGGGAAAATCGTTTATCTCTTATTTGACAGATTACAGAATGGATATTGCAGCAGAAATGATATTGAATACAGATGAGAAAAGTTATACCATAGCAGAAAAAGTAGGGTATCTCGATGCCAATTACTTTAGTTATGTATTTAAAAAGAAGTTCGGAGTTTCTCCTTCGAAATATAGAGCATCTGTAAAGTAGAACAGTAATCCGTATGAAGGGAACAGGAAAAAGCGTGAAAAAAGGAAAAAGAGATTCGGATTTAAAAGAAAATGTTGTATTTAATATACAGTCGATCATCATGTCTGTTCTTATGGCGATTACACTGGTCACGATTGTAACTATGGGATTCCTTTTGTATCAAAGATTTAAGCTTGCGATCGATAAGATGGCAGTATCAAATACAGAGGCGACGGTGGAAAGCACAGTAGACAGGGTGAATTCGGATCTGTTGGATATCCGGCAGATTTTTAATGCAGCGAATTATAATATTGTTCAGGAATTTGATATATCCAGCGGAAAATTTGCTGAACAGTTCAGTTTATTATACGAGGTGAATTCGGATAAAATCGAGAGTCTGGCATTATATGGGAATGAAGGCCGGGTGATTGCTTCGGAACCGGTTGCTGTTGAAAAAGAAAATATAGATGTAAAAGGACAGGACTGGTATAAGAATGCCGAGAGTGCAATTGAAAATGTGCATTTTTCCGTTCCGCATATTCAGAATTTGTATGAAGATGGTCTGTACCGTTATCATTGGGTTGTTTCACTGAGTCGTTATGTGGATATAAACGATGGGGAAATTCCGGAAAGCGGCGTCCTTCTTGTAGATATGAAATATTCGGTGATTGAAGATGTCTTAAAGCAGATTAATGATTCTTCGGAAGGAATCTATTATTATATGATCAGTAGTGACGGACAGATGATCTATCATCCGAGAAAAACAGAGATGGCCAGAGGACTGTTTGAAGAGAATAGTCTGAAGGCTTCCGGGTATGAGGAGGGCACTTATGAGATCACAACAGATGGACACAAGGAAAGTGTAGTGGTTGGCAACATTGCCTATACAGGATGGAAACTGATCGGAGTTGTACCGGAGAGCGTGCAGACTGCAAGAATTAACAATTTCAGATATTATATCTTTACAACAATCATGGTTCTTATGATGATGCTTCTGGAAGGAAACAGGCTGATTTCCAGAAAAATATCCAAACCGATCCGAAAACTGGATGAATCAGTTAAAACATATGAAGCAGGAGGAAAACCGGATATTTACATAGGAGGCTCTTCGGAAATACGACATCTGGGTTATTCCGTTCAAAGATCATATGAACAGATTGAGACGCTTATGGAGGAAATTATCCGTCAGCAGAATGAACGGAGAAAAAGTGAACTGGATGCATTACAAAGTCAGATCAATCCGCATTTTCTGTATAATACACTGGAATCGATTACCTGGATGGTTGAAGCACAGAAAAATGAAGAAGCAGTTATTATGATCTCCGAACTGGCAAAGCTTTTAAGAGTCAGCTTATCCCGCGGAAAGACGATCATTCCGGTTAAAGATGAACTGCAGCACAGCAGAAGCTATATGAATATTCAACTTGTGCGTTATAAAGAACGTTTTCAAATGGAGTTTCAGACAGATAAAGAAATAGAAGATTATTGTATTGTAAAATTAGTTATTCAGCCGATTCTCGAAAATGCAATTTATTACGGAGTGGGAAATATGGATGAGGATGACGAAGGAAAAATCACGGTCCGGGGAGAAAAAAAAGAAGATGATATTTACATTACAATAGAAGATAATGGAATGGGAATGCGGAAGGAAGTCCTGGAAAATATCCTGAAAGATAACAATAAAGTTCCAAAACATGGTTCGGGTGTTGGCGTGATCAATGTGCATTCCAGAATTCAGCTGATGTTTGGCGAGCAATATGGTCTGGAGATATATAGTGAACCGGATGAGGGGACCAGGGTTGTTATCCATATACCGGCAATTCCATATACAAAGGAAAATGCGGAACAATTGGAGATGCAGAAATACATACAGGGGAGGGATGTAGATGAAAAAGAATAAAATTACATTCCTGATACTGGAGTGTATTTTCCTGATACTGACATTATTTTTTGCCTGGAAGATTTTTGACCGGGATGTGCCGGAAAAACGAGTGGCGGTAATCTTACCGGAATCAGGAGATAACCGGTGGAATTCGCTGATTAAAGGGATGAAGCAGTCGGCTAAAATAAACAATCTTCATATGATTATCTGTAATACAGATGAAATTGAAAATGCAGAGATGGAAAAAGAAATTATAAAAGAGCAGAAGCACAACAATATAGATGCATTTATCATATGTCCGGCACCGGGAAGTGATACGAAAGACATGTTAAAAAAACAGTGTGCCAAGACGCCCTATACTCTGATCATGGAGGATGTATATTCCAAAGAAGGCGATAATTCCGGTAATCCGGTAATCGGACCGGATTATTATAAGATAGGTTCTGAACTTGGAAAGCAGCTGGGAAAGAAGCAGCAGAAAATCGGAGTTGTCGCAAACTGGAAAGAATCAGAGTCAGATCAGGATGCGATCCGGGGATTAAAGGATTCACTGAAAGATACAAAAAGTCAGATCGACTGGTATTGTTACCGGAAAAAAGATCAGAATATCTATGAAAAAGTGAGTAAAAAAGACAAAGTAGACGCGATAGTGGTTCTGGATCCACATGCATTGGAAGAACTAGGTGAGCAGTCAGATGAAGATTCATATCAGGGAGCGGACATATATGGCATTGGGAGCAGTGTAAAAGCGGTAGTGTTATTGGATAACGGGAATATACAGGGACTGGTGGTTCCGGATGCCTATGAGATTGGATATAAAAGTGTCGGGGAAATGGCACAAAGGCTGGAACACAGATTTTACAGGCTAAAAGGCCATAAAACAGAGATAAAGGTGTTTGCCAGAGATGAATTTTCATTAAATGATAATTTGGAAAGGTTCTTATATTCTTATGAGTAAAAAAGACAGAAAAAAAAGAAGTATGACAGCAGTTATCCTGCTGATTGCTTTTCTGATTACCGGATGTGAAGACAAGAGTGTAAAGACAGATCCTATCATCCGGATAGGAGTTGTAACCTATACGCAGGATGATCCATTTATCAATGCTATGACAGATCAGTTAAAAGAGAATCTGAAAAAAATGGAAACAGATCATATGAAGATCATCACAACAGTAAAAAATGGCGATGATAATCAGCAGGATCAAAATGAGATTGTTGAGGAGATGATTGACGCCGGCTGTGATGTGTTGTGTGTGAATCTGGTTGACAGAACGGCACCATCCCGTATTATCAGGATGGCAAAACAAGAAGATATCCCGGTCCTCTTTTTTAACAGAGAGCCGGTCAGAGAGGATCTGATGCAATGGGAGAAGCTGTATTATATAGGATGTGACGCGGAGCAGTCCGGGATCATGCAGGGAGAAATTGTGGCGGATTATATTAAAAATCATCCGGAAGTTGATAAGAATCAGGATGGGAAAATTCAGTATATACTTCTGGAAGGAGAGGCCGGACATCAGGATGCCATCAGCAGAACAGACTATTCGGTTAAGACCTTGCTTGAGCAGGGGATTAATCTTGAAAAATTGAGTTATCAGTTTGCAGACTGGAACCGTGGACAGGCTGAAAACAGGATGAGTCGTCTTATTGAACAATATGGAGAGAAAATAGAACTGGTTATTTCCAATAATGATGAGATGGCACTGGGAGCAGTAGCAGCCTGGCAGAAGGCCGGATATGACTGTCCGGACTGGCCTGTCATATTTGGAATTGACGGTCTGGATGATGCTTTGGAGGCAATCAGGACTGGAAAAATGCAGGGGACCGTCTATAATGATAAAGAGGATCAGGCAATGGAATTGGCAAAATTATCGGTAGAGATCGTCTGTGGAAAAGACACAAATCGGAAAGACTTAAAGGAAGGCAGATATTATGTCTCCGAATATTGTCGTGTGGATAGCAGTAATGTAGATCGTTTTTTGAAATAATAATGAGGAAATGAAAAATGGACAACGCATGGATAATTGCATTTTACAAAGAAACAGATCCTGTAAAAAGGTTGGAATTATTAAAAGAGAATACCGGTGATGGAGAGTCGGAGGAAGACAAATACCGGAAACAGTTATGGGTTGCAAGACATGGAAAACGAACCCCTGTAAAAGATGAATTTATGAGATGCCTTATGGAAATGAAATATCTGGCAGAGGGCACGACAGTGGATCTGGGAGGAAAGCGGAGAAAGCAGGGAGCGAAGATAGCTGCCACTTTGGGGCTGTCAGAATCACTGCTTCAGGAAAAAGTATATAAGGAAATTCTTTTGCAGGAGCTTCAGAATGTCTTCCTGAAATTCATTGAAGTCAGCAGGGGAGGAAGAGCATTTACGTCACTTGTATTTGGAATGGGACAGATGTCAGAAGAAGGAGTGACAAAAAAGATTGCGCAGCAGATTAGTATGATCGCTTTCCATGCACCGCATCTACTTCATATGGAGAAAGAGTTTGGGCTGTTACAGGAGGCGGCGCTTGGGGCTTTCAGGCAGGCATATCCGAACAGGGAACATTTCCTGAAAAAACAATGAAATAAGAACGAATGTTCGAAAAACACTTGAAAAAAAGAACGCTTGTTTGTATAATAAAACTATGAATATAGAAATCAAAAACAGTAATTATACAACACAGGAGAAATTACAGATTCTCGCTGATGCGGCAAAATATGATGTGGCATGTACGTCAAGTGGTTCCAGCCGCCGTGGAAAGAAAGGAGAACTCGGCAATACAGAGGCATGCGGCATCTGTCACAGTTTTGCAGCGGACGGAAGATGTATTTCTTTATTAAAGATTCTGATGACAAACCATTGTGCCTATGATTGTAAATATTGCATTAATCGTGCAAGCAACGATGTGAAACGGGCAACATTTACGCCTGAAGAGATTTGTGAACTGACGGTTGAGTTTTACAGGCGTAACTATATAGAAGGCCTTTTCTTAAGCTCCGGAGTTTTGAAAAATCCGGCATACACGATGGAAAAGATGTGTGAGACTTTACTGCTGCTTCGAACAAAATATCATTTTAACGGATATATCCATGTGAAGACGATTCCGGGAGCTTCAGATGAACTTCTGGCCGCGGCGGGATATCTGGCCGACCGTATCAGTGTAAATCTGGAACTTCCGACGGAAGAGAGTCTTCGGACTCTTGCACCGAATAAGACGATGAAGACAATCCTTAATCCTATGGGAAAGGTTCAGAATACAATTGCTGCACACCGGATGGCCATCGGAAAGACAGCATATATGGAAAGAAGCAGGGGGAATCAACTGTTAAATAACGGCATTTTTTCGGAAATATCAAAAAGAAATTATCGGGAAACTCTGGAAGAAAAAAAGAAGATGGCCAGACTGGCAGGTGGAAAGAACGGAAGTCTGCCTTCTCAAAAAGAAATGGGGACATTGGATGGAATTCTTACATGGGACAATGCATATCAGTTAGCACCCCATGATATGTCCAGTTTAAAGCGTCGTTTTGCACCTGCCGGGCAGAGCACACAGATGATCATCGGTGCGACGGGGGAAAGTGACTATACATTATTGCAGACGACACAGCAGTTGTATCAGGGCTTTGATCTGAAACGAGTGTTTTACTCAGCATATATTCCGCTGAATGAGGATGATGCACTGCCGGGGCTTGGAACACCGACACCGCTTTTGCGTGAACACCGCCTCTATCAGGCAGATTGGCTGCTTAGATTTTATGGATTCCAGGCAGGTGAATTATTGTCGGAAGAAAAGCCGGATTTCAATGAACTGATCGATCCGAAGTGCGACTGGGCATTACGCCATCTCGAACAATTTCCTGTGGAAATAGAGACTGCAAGTTATGCAAGACTGCTTCGGGTACCGGGAATCGGTCCCAAATCCGCCAGCCGGATCACACATGCAAGACGGTATGGAAGACTGGATTTTGCAAGCTTAAAGAAGATGGGTGTGGTACTTAAGCGGGCGCATTATTTTATTACCTGTGGGGGAAAACAGATGTATCATACACCGGTTGAAGCATCGTATATTACGAGACAACTGGTGAGTGTAGATAAGAAAGATGTATGGAATATAGAACATTCCAATGAATCTTATGTACAATTGTCGTTGGCAGACTTTGGGATTGGGTAGGAAATTATGAAGATATATACTTGTAAGGATCGTCTGGAGGACATTATGACCTGCATCTATGATGCCTGGTCGGAAGCTTTACGAATCGGTCATGATCAGATACAATTAAAGAAAGAACCGATATTACAGCAGACAATGTTTGATGAGTATGTCCATGTAGACGGGGATAATGTGAAAGCAGAAAAAGTAATCCGTTCTGTTCGCAGGGATATTTCCGATGAAGCATATCTGGATGTATATTATGCAACCCTTTCTGCGGAGGAAGATGCGTTACAGGCAATCTATAATTTCCTGCGTGTTGGATTTGCTGTGGGAAGTAAGGTACTGGAACAGTATTCGAATCCTCATGTGATGCGTATATTGGAACTTCGGCGGAAAGTCGGTAATGAAAGCCATCATTTTAATGAATTTGCACGATTCCAGTCGCTGGACAGAAAAGTCTATGTCAGCCATCTGGAACCCAAAAGTGATGTGATCATGCTGGTTGGCAGACATTTTGCGGACCGGATGCCGTCAGAACATTGGATGATCATAGATGATAACCGGAAAACTGCATGCGTACATCCAAAAGACGGAGCAAACTATCTGCGTTATCTGACGGATGACGAATTTGAGTCACTTCGTAAAACAGAACAGTATGAAGATGAATATACAGAGATGTGGAAGACGTTTTTTCAGGCAGTTGCGATCAAAGAGAGGGAGAATTATGTGTGTCAGCGGAATTTGTTCCCAATCTGGAAGAGGAAGCATGCGGTGGAATTTCGACACACTTTATAAGGTAACAGAATTGGAGAAAAGAAAATGTCAGATAAACATATTTTTGAAAGGTTTGAATTTAGAAATATAAAACAGGATGAAGCAGAAGAAGCAGCAGAGATCGAAAGGATCTGTTTTCCGCCGAATGAAGCCTGTTCTAAGAAGCATATGAAAGAACGTGTTAACGGAATTCCAGATTTATTTCTGGTAGCGATTGATAAAGAAAATGGAAAAATGGCAGGTTTTTTAAATGGACTTGCAACGGATGATGAGATATTAAGGGACGAGTTCTTTACAGATGCCAGTCTGCATAACCCGGAAGGCAAGAATGTCATGCTTCTGGGGCTGGATGTAATGCCGGAATACCGCAGTCAGGGGCTTGCAAGAGAACTGGTACGCCGGTATCTCGAAAGAGAATGGAGAAGGGGAAGAAAAGAGATTATCCTTACCTGCCTGGAATCGAAGGTAGCGATGTATGAGAAATTCGGATTTAAAGATAAAGGAATCGCGCAGTCAACCTGGGGCGGGGAAGAATGGCATGAGATGAGTGTAAGAATTTAATTACCGAAGCACTTGGAAGAATCAAAGATGGAAATAGAGGAGAAAGATCAGCAAGAGAATAAATAGACAAGAACACAGGAGGCACAGCGTGAGCAAAATAGTAAATATAAATACCACATCAACAAAAGAAGAACAGTTAAAAGACCTGATAACATCCATCCAACAAGTAAAAGATTCTCTGGTAAATATACTGGATGAATATGAAGAAGACGGTGAAGTGGATAAAGCAGACACTCTGACGGAAGCGTTGGATGCATTGGAAGATGCGTATGATGCGGTCAATGATGTGTTGTTAGATGACTGATAAAATAGTAAAAAATAGTCTGGAAGCTATAGTCTGAAATCAGAAATGAATCCCTGAAATCACAGTAAAACGACAAATGACGGTGATTTCAGGGGTTTTTTGCTATGCGTTTAAAAAAGCTGTTGTTGGCAATTTTAACAAAAATATCATTCCTTTTACGAACGGTGAAACCAAGGAAGTGGGACATTGACGTCCCACTCCTTTTGATATAAACTATTATCTATATGTCTATAGTAAACTATAGACGTTATATTATAGTTAAAAGAGTAAGGAGAGTACATACGAATGAAGAGTTTTTATGAGTGGTACAGAAAACACATCACCGGTGCGATTTTCGTCGGACTGATCCTCGGAATCCTGACCGGACTGTTTTTGGCGGGACGGTTTAAAGTGGTTCTGACTGCAACGAGTGTACTGGGAAGCATCTATATGAGCGCATTGAACATGATGATCTTCCCACTGGTATTCTGTTCGATCGTTATGGGTATTGCAAGCATCGGAAGTGCCAGAACGACAGGTAAGATCACAGGAGCGGCAATGCTGTTCTTCCTGTGCACTACAGCACTGGCAAGTTTTGTCGGACTGATCATTCCGAGACTGATCCGTCTTGGAAAAGGCGTCAGCTTTAAGATGGCTACATCCGATATTCAGGCAACAAAGATGGACAGTATATTAGATACAGTGAAAGGACTGATCCCATCCAATCCGGTGTCTGCATTTGCAGAAGGTAATATGTTACAGGTGCTGGTATTCGCACTGATCATGGGCTTCACACTGATCGCGATCGGAGAAAAGGGCGAGCCATTATTAAAGGTAATTGATTCCTGCAACGAAGCATGCCTGAAGATTATCAGTACGGTTATGTATTTCACACCGATCGGAGTATTCTGTACGATCGTTCCTGTCGTAGAGGCAAATGGAACAAAGACGATCATATCACTGGCTACACAGCTGATTATCTTATATATTGCGTTCTTTGGATTTGCATTTGTTGTATATGGCGGTGCAGTAAGCATTCTCGGAAAGACAAGTCCGGTGAAGTTCTTCAAGGCGATCATGCCGGCAGCGTTGAATGCATTCGGTACATGTTCAAGTTCTGCAACGATTCCTCTCAGCAAAAGTTGTGTGGAAGATGAACTGGGCGTACCAAATCAGATATCCAGTATCACAATACCGCTTGGTGCAACTGTTAACATGGATGCGGTATCAATCCTGATGTCGTTCATGATCATGTTCTTTGCAAATGCATGTAGTGTACATGTCAGTGTTCCGATGATGATCATCATCCTTCTGGCAAATGTTCTTCTGTCAGTTGGAACACCGGGAATCCCGGGAGGAGCAATCGCATCGTTTGCGGCACTGGCAACGATGGCAGGTCTTCCGGCCGGAGTCATGGGTGTGTATATCAGCATCAATACATTATGCGACATGGGTGCAACCTGTGTGAATGTAATCGGTGATATGGCCGGATGTGTCGTACTGAAAGAGAAGATTGAGATTGAAAAATAAAATGAAAACCTCAGAAAAACAAAATAGATTAACAAGGACCTGGGTGGTTGCAGCTCTGGCGTGTGTCTGCTGCATCTTATGGGGCAGCGCAATTCCGGTGATCAAGACAGGCTATCGTATCTTATCTGTAGATTCTGCAGATACCGCAAGCCAGATCGTTTTCGCCGGTATCCGGTTTGCACTAGCCGGAATTCTGGTATTATTATTTGCATCTATCCGTGAAAAACATATAGTTCTTCCGGATGGAAAAGTATTCCGGTATGCGATTCCTGTCTGTTTTGCACAGACCTTTGTCCAGTACTTTTTCTTCTACATTGGAGTGGCACATACCTCCGGTGTAAAAGGCGGAATTATCACAGGTCTTGGAAATTTTATCGCAATTTTAATGGCATGTCTGTTAGTAAAAAATGAAAAGATGACAGGCAGAAAGCTTGCCGGCTGCATTCTCGGATTTGCGGGAGTCGTGATCATCAACATGGCAGGCGGTTCTATGGATATGGGTTTCAGACTGACGGGAGAAGGTTTTGTGCTGATCGCACAGTTGTCCTATGGAGCATCTACCGTACTGATTAATATTTTCTCTAAAAAAGTATCACCGGTTATCTTAAGCGGCTGTCAATTCTTCATGGGTGGAGTGTTGCTGTTTGTAGTAGGAAACCTTATGGGTGGACATCTGGATCACATGTCTGTTACGGGAGCAGTATTGATCCTGTATCTGGCGATGGTATCGGCTGTAGCATATACACTCTGGTCAGTTCTGCTGGCACATAATGAGGTGTCAAAAGTAGCAATCTTTGGATTTGTCAATCCGCTTTGCAGTGTGGTGTTATCGGCACTGGTTCTTGGAGAAGTAAGCCAGGCATTTAATGCGAGAAGTCTGATCGCACTGATTCTGGTATGTGTGGGAATTTATATTGTGAATTATAAAAATAAAAAGTAGATTTCAGGGAATATCTTTTTTGAAAAACAGTAATGAAATGTGAATAAAGTAAGAGGCTGAAAAGTTCTTTCTAAAAAGAATTTTTTCAGCCTCTTTTGCATGTCAGCGATATAGAGTTTACAATTTTCCTTCCGGAATCTTACTGATAATCGTCTTATAAATTCTGATCAAAAATGCCGTAGACACAATAAATGATATCACTTCCGCAATCGGGAAAGCCCACCATACAACGTGCAGCCCGCCGATCTTAGACAGGATATAAGCTGCAGGGATCAGTACAACCAGCTGACGCATGATAGATACGATCATGCTGAATACTGCTTTTCCGAGTGCCTGGAATACGGTACCGGCAATGATACAGAACCATGCGATCAGGTAGTGGATACCGATGATACGAAGTGCCGGAACACCAATCTTCAGCATGTCAGCAGATGCATTGAACATTCCAAGCAATACCTGTGGGATACCCTCAAAACAGAGGAATCCGATAAAAGTAAGGCAGAATGCAGTTGTCAGACTGATCCTGATCGTCCGGATCATACGCTTTCTCTGTTGTGCACCGTAGTTGTAAGCAATGATCGGTGTGATACCATTGTTCAGTCCGAATACCGGCATGAAGAAGAAGCTTTGAAGCTTAAAGTATACACCGAATACGGCAGTTGCGGTAGAAGAAAACTCGATCAGGATGCGGTTCATCGAATAGGTCATGATTGATCCGATAGACTGCATAATAATAGACGGGATACCAACTGCATAAATGTGTCCGATCAGGCTTATGTCCGGACGGAATCCTTTGAAGCTTAAGGACACTTCATGGTTATATTTGTGATTGCAGGTTCCGGCTACGATGCCGGCTACGCACTGTCCGATGACGGTGGCAACGGCAGCTCCGGTTACCCCCATCTTCGGGAATCCGAGAAGTCCGAAGATCATAATTGGATCAAGTATGATATTGGTGATAGCACCACATAACTGAGAAGTCATACTGAAGATTGTTCTTCCGGTAGAAGTCAGTAATCGTTCAAAGAAAATCTGCGTAAACAAACCAAAAGAAAAAATCATAACTGTACTCAGGTAATCAATTCCAAGATTCATGATCTCGACATCTGCATTTCCAATCTGGCTTGCATAGAACGGTTTTACAATCGTAAAGCCAAGGATTAAGAATACGATGTAACTGATGGCATAGATAAATGCTGCATTATCAGCGATCTTATTCGCTTTTTTAAAGTTGCGCTCTCCAAGGGACCTGGACAGGAGTGCATTCATGCCGACACCGGTACCGGTAGCTACCGCGATCAGAAGTGTCTGAAGTGGAAAAGCTAACGAAACGGCAGTCAGCGCATTTTCTGATAATTTAGCTACGAAGATACTGTCAACGATGTTATAAAGTGCCTGTACCAGCATGGAGATCATCATTGGCAGCGACATATTGAATACTAATTTCCCGACGGGCATCGTACCCATCTTGTTTTCTGCTACAGGAGCAGACGATTGTTTTTCACTCATAAATTCTCATTCCTCCACAGTGACGCCTGGAAATCAGAGCGTCGTTTTATATCAAATTAAAATATTCTTTTACCTGGTTCAAAATAATCTGCATCAACCGTGTACGTGCCTCCACACTTGCCCATGCGATATGTGGTGTAATAAGAAGCCGGCTGCTGTCCTGAACCCGGATCAGAGGGTTGGTCTCGCTCATTGGTTCCTGACATAATACATCAAGTCCTGCCGCCGCAATCTGGTCATCTACCAGAGCCTGATAAAGATCCTGTTCCACCACGATAGGTCCGCGGCCGAGATTGAGGAAGATGCAGGAGTTCTTCATTTTTTCAAATGCCTGTTTATCGATAAGGTTTTCAGTATATTCATTCAGCGGTGCATGTACGGAGATAATGTCCGAAGTGGTAAGTAAGGTATCAAAATCTACCTGTGTATATCCATCCTGGGCCGGGCGCCCGGAAGCGGAGTAATAGATTACATTTGCGCCAAATACCTGTGCAATCTGGGCAACTCTCCGGCCGATCGCACCAAGTCCGATGATACCCCATGTCTTGCCGTTGATCTCTGAAAAATGTTCAGCAAAGTGGGTAAATGAAGTATCGTTGATATAGTTCCCGTTCTTAATGTAGTCATCATAATAACGCAGCTTTTCAAGCAGATAGAAGAGCATGGCAAATGTATGCTGGGTTACCGTCTCTGTCGAGTATCCGGCCACATTTCTCCAGGCAATCTGGTGCGAATCGAGATAATCTTTATCAAGGTTATTGGTTCCGGTGGCAGTAACGCAGACGAGTTTCAGATTCTTTGCAGTGCCGATGGTCTGTTCGTTGATTGGTACTTTATTGATGATCAGAACATCTGCATCTTTGACGCGTTCCGGGGCTTCTTCCGGGGTGGTAAAGTTGTACTTGGTTACTTCACCAAGTTTGTCAAATCCAGATAAGTCAATATCATCGCCGATTGTTTTTTGATCTAAAAATACGATTTTCATAAAACTTCAGTCCTTTCATTTGTGTATTATATTGGAGGAGATCTGAAAAATCATTCCTGTAATCTATATGCCACACTTTGCGGTAGATTTTGCAGAAAGATTTTTTTCAGACACACTCTAACGCATGCAGATATATACCATGTATACTGCATATAAGAGAAGCATAATAATTCCCTCTTTGCGATTAATCTCCTTCGAAGTCCATGCAAAGACCAGTGTGATTACGCTGATCAGAATCAGAAATGCGATATCGATCATATTTTCCATTATGAATCCAACCGGACTTATCGCAGCTGCGACACCGAGTACGAGAAGAATGTTGAAAATATTTGATCCGATGACATTACCAACGGCCATATCAACCTCGTCTTTTTTGGCTGCAACAATGGAAGTCACAAGCTCCGGAAGGCTGGTGCCCATGGCGATAATCGTAAGACCGATGAGTGTCTGGCTGAGTCCGAGGCTGGAAGCAATTGCCGAAGCTCCATTTACAACGAAGTCCCCACCATATTTAATCGCTATCATACCGCCGAGGATAAAGATGATACATTTCCATGCCGGGAGAAGGTTGATGTTAGAAGCAACCTGTTCGATCTCTTCGGCGGAAAGAGAAGTTTTGGATCCGGCAGTGTCGGAATCTTCATCTGCAAAAGTCTGATTACGGGCATTTCTGGCAGACTGGATCATCCAGAGCAGATATCCTGCAAATATAATGATAAGGATGATTCCATCAATATGTCCGAGGGTCATGCCAAGATATCCAAGTAAAAGCAAGAGTCCGGCACAGAAGATAGACAGAGGGAATTCTTTTTGTAAGGTACTTTTCTGTACTGCAAGTGGAACGAATAAAGAACAGACACCGCAGACAACCAGCAGGTTGAAAATGTTCGATCCAATCGCATTACTGATGGCCAGGGTATTGTTGCCAGTGAGGGAAGCAGTGACACTGACTGCACATTCCGGAAGACTGGTGCCCATGGCGACGATCGTCATGCCGATGATCATGGAAGGGATTCTCAGGCGCTTAGCAACGGCAGAGCTTCCTTCGACAAAAAAGTCGGCACCCTTGATTAGCAGGACAAAACCGACAATTAGTATAATGATTGATTTTAATAGTAACATATCATTCTCCTTTTTCTTATAAAACAGATGCAGATGTATTATATCCCAATATACCGGTAATTAAAATACCAGACATTTACATCATAAATCTAAATATAGAGGAAATATCTTCCAGTGTCAATTATGCAATTTTTTCTTTCCAAACTTGCATAATTACTGTATATTTATAAAGAGAGAATAGAACGTGTACTTTCGGAGTTTTCATGCATGTGATTTTGTAAGTACATAAATGTAAAAAAGGAGAAAAATTATGTTGAGTATGGTCATTGACAGCATCAGTTCTTTTATGTACAGTAAATTGCTGATCATCATGTTAATCGGGGCTGGGGGATATTTTACAATCAGGACGAGATTCCCGCAGGTGCGTCTGTTCCGCAGCGCCTGTAAAGCGGTTATGGAGAAGCCGGATGATAAAGAAGCAGTCTCTTCCTTCCAGGCACTTATGGTTTCGACTGCATCACGTGTAGGAACGGGAAATATCGTAGGTGTATCATCGGCAATCTGTATCGGTGGATTCGGATCTGTATTTTGGATGTGGGTGATTGCAATCATCGGAAGTGCCTCTGCTTTTGTAGAAAGTACACTGGCGCAGATCTATAAGAAAAAAGATGAAGATGGCAATTGCTACGGAGGTCCGGCTTATTATATCGAAGCAGCGCTTCACTGCAGACCGCTTGCAATCGCATTTTGCATTTCTATGATTGCAACGTATGCATTTGGATTTAATATGCTGGCATCTTATAATTTGCAGTCTACATTTGCAGGATTTTCTTTTTATCATGCAGATGTGACTCCGTGGATCATCGGCGGCATTCTGGCTGTTATAACGGGATGGTGTCTGCTTGGTGGCGGATCACGTATTGTAAAAGTAACTTCGACATTAGTACCGGTTATGGGGGTTGCATATATTGTGGTGGCACTTATCGTAGTCATCTTAAATATCGGATATATTCCGACTGTATTTGCTACGATTTTCAAAGAAGCATTTGACTTTAAGGCTATCTTTGGTGCGTTTGCAGGATCTGCAATGATGCAGGGAATCCGAAGAGGATTATATTCCAATGAAGCCGGTATCGGTTCCGCACCGAATGCTGCAGCATCAGCAAATGTAAGCCATCCGGTAAAACAGGGACTGGTTCAGATGTTATCCGTGTTCATCGATACATTATTATTATGTACAGCTACAGCAATGATGTGTATGTCATCCGGCATAGAGCCGACAGAAGCACTCCAGGGTGCACCATGGGTACAGGCGGCATTGCATGAATCGCTTGGAGCCTTCGGACCTGCGTTTATCACAGTATCGATGATATTATTTGCATTTACAACATTGCTTGGTAACTGTTTTTATTGTGACAACCTGCTGACGTATATACATAAGAAAAAACCGGGAAAAACATTCATGGCAGGATTCCGTATTGTATGTGCGGTTGTTGTATTTGTAGGAGCTGGTATGGAGATGTCGATGCTGTGGAATATCTCGGATGTACTGATGGGAGTCATGGCAATCATCAACATTCCGGTCATCCTGATCTTGTCTAATACAGCAATGAAAGCATTAAAAGATTACGAAAGACAGCTTAAAATGGGTGTCAATCCGGTATTCAAAAGCGCAGATATCGGAATGAAGCAGGAGCTTGACTGCTGGAAATAGTCTGGAAGTTGGTAATGCTATGGGTAATAAAGTAATCAGATAGTGAAAAGATAGTGCCATAGATAATAAAGCAATCGTGTAGCGGAAAGATAACGCTATAGATAAATGAGGTATAATATAAGAGGAGTTGCCTATGGCAGGTCCTCTTTAAAAATTAGGTGGAAAATAAGGAGAAAGAAAAATATGTATTATGTACCGGATGGAACAAAAGAATGTGGATATTATGAATGCAAAAAATGTGGTAACAGATTTTTATCATTACAGACAATGCAAAAAATTCCTTGTCCGGATTGCGAAATGGAAGTAGATTATGAGATTGGTCCGGATGAATCGCTGGAGGATGTGTTAGATACCGCGGAATTGCTGGAGAAGATTGAGGGTGCAGAAGAGGTAGAGAAGATGGATGCGTTGCTTAGTCTGGCAATCACCGGCGGGGATTGTAATTGGATATAGTTGCTATTTAATACACTTGTTTATTGTGGCATCCCGGTTCATGAGAAAACGCTGCAAACAGGATACCAGCGCTTTCTCATGTCGTGACTGGAGCCGAAAGTGTATGAAATAGTTGAAGGGCGTAACTGTGAGTGCTTACCCCGGAAGTTTTTGAAGAATATCCACCGTATGTGATCCCGCCCCCACAAGCTCTGGTCTTTCACACACAGACAGATGATAACGGATAAATGTCTCAAACGTCTTGTCATCCATCGCATTCAGGACTGGGCGCATGTAGTCGGAAGGTCCGTCGGCGGAGATGACCTTGATGCGTTTTAGTCCGGCGGCTTCGTTGTAGGCATCCATGTCTTCCAGTCTTACATAATCATACAGATCTTCCGGTTTTGGCTGAACACGGAAGTTTTCATCAATCTTACCATTTTCAATACATTCTAAGATGTGGTTCTGCTTGAAGCCATAAGTAAGAACACTGTATTCATTCATGCAGTAGGCAACTAACATTACCCCATCGTCTTTTAATACCCGTTTGGCTTCTGTCAGGGCTTTTACTTTATCTTCCATGGAGTATAGATGATACATCGGTCCGAATACCAGGACAACATCGAATTCCTTATCTGGAAATCGGGATAACTTCATGGCATTTCCCTGATAAGCTTTTACGGAGCTGTTCTTCTTCTTTAAGATTCCGAGATTATACTTTACCAGTTCTACGGCGGTTACATCGTAACCTTCTTCAGCAAGTGCCACGCTGTAACGTCCGGTTCCGGCGCCGACATCGAGAATCTTGGCGGATTTGTCTTCCGGGAGGTATTCGTGGATGTATTTCATAGAAGTGGTGAATTCCACCTGGCCGTGGCGGCTTCCAAGGCGTTTTTCTTCGTTGAATTTATTATAATATTTTTCGAGTTCAGTCATCATAGTGAAAAAGTCTCCTTAGTAAAATTTCGTAATTAAACTTTAACATATAGTTGCGGATTATGTACAAACATATTTTATTTTTTCTGATTACATCATATAATGATTCCAGGAATCTGTTCGTACTTGTACGATAGAACTTTTGATACCGAAGTAGTGTAGCTTAAGAGTAATCTGTGGTATTTTATGAAGAGATATAGAAAAAAGATGATAGAGGAAAATATAATGAAGCATTTTGAAAATGAGAAAGAGGAAGGTGCTAAAAGCATAGAATATATAGAAATTAAGCATTTTAATGCTCCGGAACTGGATGTCTATGCAAGACTTACAGAGGCACAGCTTCTGAATAAAGATCATCCAGAGGATGGACTGTTCATAGCTGAAAGCCCGAAGGTGATTGGAAGGGCATTAGAAGGAGGGTATCAGCCGGTATCGGTACTGGTAGAGAAAAAGCAGATGCTGGAAGATGCAGAGACGATAGAAATTCTAAGGAAATGTGGAAATATTCCGGTGTATACAGCAGAATTTGAAGTGCTTACAAAGCTTACTGGATTTAAGCTGACCAGAGGAATGCTGTGTGCAATGAAAAGAAAAAATCTGCCAAAGCTGCAGGATATCTGTAGTGGCTGTAAGAGAATTGCGGTTCTGGAAAATGTAATGAATCCTACAAATGTAGGAGCAATTTTCCGTTCGGCAGCAGCTTTACATATGGATGCTGTGATATTGACTCCGGGATGCAGTAATCCACTTTACAGGAGGGCAAGCCGTGTCAGTATGGGGACAGTGTTCCAGATTCCGTGGACATTTGTGGATAACTCTTTTGTGTGGCCGGATGATGGTATGGCGTGTTTGAGAAAAATGGGATTTAAGACGGTTGCGATGGCGCTGAAGGAGGATTCGGTAAATATTGATGATCCGGATCTTATGAAAGAGGAAAAGCTGGCAGTCATTCTTGGAACAGAAGGGGATGGCCTGGCAGATGCGACACTGGCAAAATGTGATTATACAGTGATGATCCCGATGTCGCATGGAGTGGATTCATTGAATGTTGCGGCGGCAAGTGCCGTGGCTTTCTGGGAGCTTGGAAAGAATTCATCCACATATCAGAAAAATGAAGAAAAGGAATAGATCGATCTGGCACATCATCTGGATATGAAGGTGATCGCAGAAGGTGTGGAGACGAAAGAGCAGGCAGATTTCCTGAAGAATTATGGATGCGATTATCTGCAGGGATTCTATTTTTCCAAAGCGGTTTCAGAAGAAGAGTTTGAAAAACTTCTGGATTCGCAGTCAGGTATTGTGATATGATAAAAAGCAAAATAAGGCAGATACAGGAGGAACGAGAAAATGTATATTACATGTTTGGATGTTGAAGGAGTATTAGTACCGGAGATCTGGATTGCATTTGCAGAGGCAAGTGGAATTCCGGAGCTGAAAAGAACGACAAGAGATGAACCGGATTACGACAAATTGATGCGGTGGAGACTTTCGGTATTAAAGGAACATGGACTTGGCATCAAAGAGATTCAGGAGACAATTGCGAAGATTAATCCGCTTCCGGGAGCAAAAGAGTTCTTAGATGAACTACGTTCGTTCAGTCAGGTCATTCTGATCAGTGATACATTTACAGAGTTTGCCATGCCTTTAATGGAAAAGCTTGGCCGTCCGACACTCTTCTGCAACAGTCTGGAGATTGCGGAAGATGGCGAGATCACGGACTTTAAGATGCGTGTGGAAAATTCTAAGCTCAGTACGGTAAAAGCACTGCAGTCTATCGGATTTGAAACAATCGCAAGTGGAGATTCTTATAATGATCTGGGAATGATTCAGGCCGGAAAGGCAGGATTCTTATTCAGAACAACAGACAAGATCAAAGAAGATTATCCGCAGATCCCGGCTTATGAGACATATGAGGAGCTGCTTGGGGCAATTAAAAAAGTAATTGGTGTTTAATACACTAATTCATTGTGACCTCCCGGTCCATGAGAAAGCGCTGGTAGGCAGTAGTGTATAAAATAGTTGGAGGGCGTAACCGTGGTAACTTACCCCGGTTACGCCCTCCAACTATTTGATTAAGCCCTCCGCATGCGCAAGCGCCGCGGAAATATTAGGACAGAAGTTCTCCTCCCCTACCAGCTCTACAAATCCAGCTTTCTTCATAACCCGCATCGGCTGTTCATTAACATGCGAGAATACCAGGGTGATTCCTTTTCCTTCACATACTTTTACAAGATTCTGAAGTGCGTTCATTGCTGTACTGTCGATGGCAGGTACGCTTCTCATACGCAGAACCAGACAAGTAGTGAAATCCTTGATCACGATATGCTCAATTGCATCTGCCGCACCGAAGAACAGAGGTCCTGTGATCTCGTAGACACGGATCTGCAGTGGCAGTTTCTGGAGATGTTCGTTGACATCCGGTGTATCGTCATCTACATATACCCAGCTGTCTATATGGGTTTCTTCACTCATACGTTTAATAAAGAGAAGACAAGCAAGCACCATACCGATTTCAATCGCAACAACCAGGTCAAACAGAATGGTAAGGATGAAGGTGGTAAACAGTACGATGATGTCACTCTTTGGTGCGGTACGGATCAGGTGAACGAAAGTACGCCACTGACACATATTATAAGCAACGATGAAAAGAATCGCCGCAATCGTTGGCATCGGAATCATTCCGGCAAATGGCATCAGTACAACAAGTACGATAACCAGTGTGATAGAATGAACCATTCCGGCAACCGGAGTACGTCCGCCGTTTTTAATATTGGCAGCTGTTCGTGCAATGGCTCCGGTAGCAGGAATTCCGCCAAATAAAGCAGATGCAATGTTACCGGCACCCTGGGCAACCAGTTCCATGTCGGAACGATGCTTTCCATTGATCATTCCGTCTGCAACTACGCAGGAAAGGAGTGATTCGATCGCAGCAAGTACCGCAATCGTAAATGCATTTGGAATCGCATTTTGTACAACCTCCAGATTAACGGAAGGAATATGGAAGGATGGCAGGGAATTACTGATCGTATAAAGATTTCCAATTGTGGATACTTTAAGCGGCAGGAATTTTACCATCAGGATTCCAATGATAACAGCAATCAGTGAACCAGGGAGTTTCTTAAAGATCATCGGGGAGATGATCAGGATCGCAAGGCT
This sequence comes from Dorea sp., assembly GCF_977044405.1. Classification (NCBI taxonomy): domain Bacteria; kingdom Bacillati; phylum Bacillota; class Clostridia; order Lachnospirales; family Lachnospiraceae; genus Dorea; species Dorea sp. The sequence goes on along the minus strand of NZ_CDRRQK010000016.1, from coordinate 27,995 downwards.
TACAATGCCAACGATCAGCGCATCTTTGTTCGCTGTTGAAATATTTTCAATAAATGCCTTGAATTTTTCAGTAGTTTCGATTGGCTTTACGCCGTCCGGATAAGTAACTCCAAAGAAATCTTTTAATTGTCCGATAACGATCGTGACTGCAATTCCGGAAGTAAATCCCGTTGTAATGGTATATGGGATGAACTTAATCAGGCTTCCGAAGTGGCAAAGCCCCATCAGGATCAGGAAGATACCTGCAAGGATGGTTGAAATCACGAGTCCGTCCAGTCCGTCTTTTGCAACGATACCTGCAACGATGGTTGCAAATGCCGCAGTTGGTCCTGCAATCTGTACACTGCTTCCGCCAAGGGCAGAGATGACGAATCCTGCAACGATGGCGGTAAAGATTCCGGCTTCCGGCCCGACACCAGATGCCAGGGCAAGCGCAATGGACAGCGGAAGTGCGATGATCGCAACGATGATACCGGCAGTCACATCCTTTACAAACTGAGTACGGTCGTAAGATTTCAGTGAAGTCAATAACATTGGTTTCAATGAATTCATGTGTAAATATTACCCTCTCTCTCTTTTGTTTTATTCCTCTAATCTATAAAAACAACACCAAAAGTATAGCATAAGAAATAATAGGGGTGTGGTATGTTTGAATTTATATACAATATTACGAATAAAATACTGCAAATAAGTCAGTTTATGTAAGAGAGAGGGGAGCTGCGTAATAGAAGAAAAGTAAAATGAAAGTAAATCAAAGGAAAGTGCTTGAAATTCATATCTTAAGCGTCTATAATAGTTGCGGGCAGTGAAAAACTGCTATGTATTTTTGAAAAAATTCAACGAAAAAGGCAGGTGAACAGAATGGACGGTTGCGATAGTCATGGGCGAAGTTGCAGCATAGGATGGAAATCAGAATATTTAAAAAGCGACGGTCGGTTCTGTTATATTTAAGCCGCAGATATCTGCAGGAGGGTATCGGTGGCAGAGTCTGTAGACCGTTACGATATATAATGAATATATGATAAATTTCTTTTATTTCTTATCCTATTTTCCCAATGAGTATTACAAGTGAATATGTGCAGTCGTTTATGTAGGAAATGAAATCCTACAGTTGTATATGCAGGATGAATAATATCTTGTGTATGTTTTACAATGCGAAAAAACAGACAGTGGAGAGCAGAAAGATATGCGGAAAATAAAAGAGCATAGATTCTTTTTGATACCGCAAGAAAAGCTGCCAGTGGCAAGTTCTATGTATACCATAATATGCAAGAGAAGCTGCCGGCGGCAGGTTCTATGTATGTAAAAATATCTGCCGGAAACTGTCAGCGTCAGCAGGGTATATTTTGTACCTCTGTGGGCGAGGAAAAAGGATAGGAGGTAGAGGTATGGAAAACAAAGATTATACAGCCGAGATACTGGAAATTATCAGAAGCAATACTTCACCGGGTATCATGCGCAGTAAACTGGAAGATTATCATGCGAATGACCTTGCAGAAGTTTTCCCACAGTTAAAAGTATCAGAAAGAAGAAAGGTATGTAGAATTCTGGATCTGGATATGCTTTCTGATATCTTTGAGCATATCGATGAACAGGAGGCAGCTGAATATCTGGATGAGATGGATATTAAGAAAGCAGCAGCAATCCTATCAGCGATGGAGACGGATGCGGTAGTAGATGTGCTTCAGATGATCCCGAAGGACAAGAAGATTCTTCTGATCGAACTGATGGATGATGATGCCAGAAAAGATATGGCAGTGATTGCTGCTTTTGATGAAGATGAGATCGGAAGCAGGATGACAACGAACTGTATTATGATCCGTGAGAATCTTACAGTAAAACAGGCTATGAACAGTCTGGTAGACCAGGCGGCAAAGAACGATAACATTTCCACGTTATTTATGGTAACGGAGGATAATACATTTTATGGAGCGATGGATCTGAAAGATCTGATCATTGCGAGACAGGAGTCTCCACTGGAAGACCTGATCGCAACATCTTATCCATATGTATATGGTAATGAGCTGATCGATGACTGTATCGAAAGGCTGAAAGATTATTCAGAAGATTCCATCCCGGTTCTGGATAATGATAATAAGCTTCTCGGAGTTATTACATCCCAGAGCATGGTAGACCTGGTCGATGACGAGATGGGTGAAGACTATGCGAAGTTCGCCGGTCTGACCGCAGAAGAAGATCTGAAAGAACCATTAAAAGAAAGTATCAAAAAGAGACTTCCATGGCTTCTGGTATTATTAGGACTTGGAATGATCGTTTCATCCGTTGTTGGATTATTTGAAGAAGTGGTAAGTCAGCTGACGATTATCATGTGCTTCCAGTCATTGATTCTTGACATGGCCGGTAACGTAGGTACGCAGTCACTGGCGGTAACGATCCGTGTACTGATGGATGAGTCCCTGACAGGAAAGCAGAAAGTAGAACTGGTATTTAAGGAAATGAAGATTGCATTCTCGAACGGTTCGATCCTGGGAATTCTGTCGTTTGCACTGATCGGGCTATACATTGCATTATTCAAAGGAAAGACGTTTGTATTCGCATATGCGGTATCTGGATGTATCGGAATCTCACTGCTGCTGGCAATGGTAATCTCAGGAGCGGTCGGAACACTGATCCCGCTGTTCTTCAAGAAGATCCATGTAGACCCGGCAGTTGCATCAGGACCACTTATCACAACGGTCAATGACCTTGTAGCGGTTATATCATATTATGGACTGAGCTGGATCTTCCTGATCAATATGATGCATCTGGTTGGATAGAGTGAGTATATAGTAAAATGGATATTAAAGATTTAAAAATATTTCAGACAATTGCAGAAGAAAAAAGTATAGCAAAGGCATCCCGTATTCTCTACATGACGCCTCAGGGAATCAGTAAGATTGTAAAAAACCTGGAGCAGGAGATGGGATGCCGTCTCTTTTTGAGGAATAAATCAGGCATGGAGCTTACGGAGAGCGGGGAACGTTTTCTGGAATATGCGAAGAAAGATATTGCAGATTATTATCAGGTGAAGAAAGATATTCTGCATATTGAACAGCGCCAGAAGAAAGTGGTAGATTTGTTGTCAGCATATGGAATTATCCGTATGGTGACCCCGGAATGCATTATAGAATTTGGCCGAAGATACCCGGATATTGAGTTCCATTACAGGGAATATCCGGATCTGCAGGTAGAGCGTTTGTTTGCAGAAAATGAGGGAAATGTAGCATTTTCCATCGGGGAATTTGATGAGGAATTATATCATGTAGTACCGATAGAAGTATTTCAGTTGCAGCTTCTGGTAAATGAAAAAGATCCGTTAAGCCAGAAAGAGAGTGTGACGATAGAAGATCTGAAAGGAAGACCATTATATATTGAAAGTAGTCAGTTTGCACTCTATCATCTGATTGTGAAAAAATGTGAAGAAGCCGGATTCCAGCCGGATATTGCATTTCAGACAAGTGGATTCAGTCTGTGCCATAAGATGGTAAAGGCTAACAAAGGAATATCAGTGACGGTAAATTTTGTCTTTGATGATATGAAGGAAGAAGGAATGAAGATGGTTCCATTTTCCGACGGGAATTATGAATGGAAAGTATGTATGATCACGAGAAAAGAGGAAGAAGAAAATGAAGCGGTCCAGTGCTTCAGAAAGTTTATACAGGAGTGGATTGAAAAGATTAAGCGTGGAGAAATTATACGGTAAATGAGCAACTAAAGTGTGTCTGAAAAATGCTTTCTGTTAAATATACTGCAAAGTGGAACATATAGATTGTAGAAATGATTTTTCAGACACGCGCCAGCTTTGCGGCATATCTTGTGTTTATTCGGCTGGCATAGATCTGTAGAGTGTTACGTAAGAAAAAAGTTGATATAAAGAAACAAAAAGTTGAGGATAAGCCATAAATTCTACATTGTCAACAAATGAGCAGTGTCAGAGTTATGGCTTTTTTGTATAGAAATATAGCAATTATAGATAAAATGAATAAGGCACTGATTCTATAGATAAAGACACTTTAACAAATAAAATTTGTGAATATATAATATGGATATATGGTGTCGTGGACAAAAGCTCAAAAAGGCAGGCATACTTGTACGATAATGCATTTAAGACAAGGAGCAAGAGGATATCTTTTGATCATAACATCGGTATATGGGTATTGGGGAATACCTGGAGAAAATAATATTTATTTACAGGAGGTTATATTTATGAACATCGGAGTAACAGAAATCAGCCCAAGAGAGGTACAAAGAGCAGCAGAGAAAAATTTTAAAGGTGGATACTATTGTTGTGAAGCACTGATGTGCACCATCCGTGATGCTTTCAAACTGGATGTACCAAAAGAAGTCATTGCAATGTCATCCGGTATGGCAGTCGGAGCAGGAAAATCAGGATGTGTCTGTGGTGCATTTAATGGTGGATTACTTGCACTTGGAATGTTCTTCGGAAGAACAGAACAGGATGGACCAACCAATCCAAAGAGTATCAAATGTATGGAACTGACACATGAACTGCATGACTGGTTTAGAAAAGCCAATGGAAAGAATGCAATCTGCTGCAGAGTCCTGACAAAAGAATTCAACATGGGACAGGGAGAGCATAAAGAGCAGTGTATCTACTTCACAGGCCTGTGTGCATGGAAGGTAGCACAGATTGTCTGTCGTGAGCTGGGAATCAAGAACCTGGATGAAATTGATGAACCGGCGGAGCGTCGTGCAATTGCAGATATCTAGACTGGAAAGGAAGACAAGAAACTATGAAAGACGTAATCAAAAAAGTACCGATTCCAATCTGTGGAGTTATGCTTGGAGCAGCGGCCCTTGGTAACCTGCTTCAGAGCTATTCTGAAGGAATTCGTTATGTGTGTGGAGTGTTTGCAGCATTTTTACTGATTCTGGCACTTTTGAAACTGATCATGTTCCCGGGGGCTGTAAAAGAGGATATGAATAATCCAATTATGGCAAGCGTATCCGGAACATTTCCAATGGCACTTATGATCTTAAGTACTTATGTGAAACCATTTATCGGACAGGCGGCTTATTATATCTGGCTGTTTGCGATTGCATTACATATTGTGCTGATTATTTATTTTACTGTGAAGTTTGTATTCAAACTGCAGATGCCAAAGGTATTCGCAAGTTATTATATCGTATATGTTGGAATTGTCGTTGCATCAGTCACGGCACCTGCTTATGAGAAACTTGCAATCGGAAGTGCGGCGTTCTGGTTTGGATTTGTAACGCTGATTCTGTTACTGATCCTGGTTACATATCGTTATGTAACAGTGAAAGAAGTACCGGATCCGGCAAAACCACTGATCTGTATCTATGCGGCACCGACAAGCCTCTGCATCGCAGGATATGTACAGTCTGTCATGCCGAAATCTTACGGATTCCTGATGGGAATGTTTGTAGTTGCAACGGTGATCTACATTTTTGCACTTGTAAAAGCAATCGGCTATCTGAAGATGCCATTCTTCCCAAGTTATGCGGCATTCACCTTCCCATTTGTCATCAGTGCGATCGCTTCAAAACAGACGATGGCATGTGCAATGAATATGGGACATCCTATGCCGTTCCTGAAATATGTAGTACTGATTGAGACGATTATTGCGGTTGTTCTGGTTGTGTATACTTATATCCGGTTTATGGGATTTATCTTTGGTGGAAAGAAATAAATAAAATAATAAAGGGTGGCTGCTTATTGTAGGGCAGCTGCTTTTTGTGTTACACTAAACAAAGTCAATTTACAGAGACAGGGGAGAAAGGAGGAAAATGGCTATGAAATATAAATTTGATGAAATCATTGACAGAAGCAGGACAAATTCGTTTAAATGGAAAGCCAGAGAACTGAAAAATAATGGGCATGAAATGTATCCAATGTGGGTGGCGGATATGGAATTTGACGCATCTCCGGCAATCCAAAAACGTTTGGCCGACAGGGTGAAAGAAGGCGTATTTGGCTATGAACTATTGTCAGAAGATTATTATAAGGCAGTACAATACTGGTTGAAAAAACGTCATGGCTGTGAAATTCCGGCAGGACAAATAGTATACTGTGCGAATATGATGAGCGGACTCAGTATCATCCTTCAGGAATATACAGAAGAACAGGATGAAGTAATGATGAATGTTCCAACATATGGAAATTTCTATCATACGATTGAGGGGTGTGGACGTGCGGTCAATGGCAGCAAGCTGAAAGAAGTGAATGGAAGATTTACATTTGATCTTGAAGATATGGAGCGGAAAGTGACGAATAGAACAAAAGCATTTTTGTTGTGTAATCCGCATAATCCGACAGGAACTGTATGGACAGAACAGGAACTGGAAGGAATCTGTCAGTTTTGTAAGGCGCATGAACTACTTATTATTTCGGATGAGGCGCATTATGATTTTGTGTTTCACGGACAGCATACAATGTTGAGAAAGATTGCTGAGAAATATGATGTATCATCAGTTACGATGATATCTCCGGGAAAGAGTTTTAATGTGGCGGGCGTACAGACAGCAGCGTTACTTGTAGACGGAGATACGATGAAGAAGCAAATTATGAGCCGGATGAATGCAATGGCTTATCCATTTGAACACGCATTTGCAGAAGGAGTAACAGTCGGAGCATATATGGAAAGTGAAGATTGGTTCGAGGAAGTCTACCGTTATATTAAAGAAAATAAAGAAATGACAGTTCAGTATATCAGGGAAAATATTCCGCATCTTAGAGTGCCGGAATCGGAAGCTACTTATCTGTTATGGGTGGACTGTAGCGCTATGAAGATGACAGATGAAGAAATTATTGAATTCTGGAAAAATGAATGTGGTATAATGCCAAGTGGCGGCTTGGAATTTGGTGAGGCAGGAAGTCAGTATGTCAGATTGAATCTTGCCTGCCCGAAGAAAATACTGCTTAGAGTATTGGAGAATATGAAAAAAGGATTTGACGGATTGAAAAGCTAAATCCTATAAATAAAAAATAAGTGTATGAAGTATAGAAATGTTTATGCTTCATACACTTATTTTTGTTGTGGATTTTGCTGTAGTATTACTTTGTGAATGCAAGTTCAATGGCTTTGTGAAGATCAAATCTTTATTATAAATATAACAGAATATCAGCTGAGAGGCTTATAGATTAAAATGATACATCGGTTAAATTATAGAAATATCAAATTTGATAGAAGAAATTGAGAGATGTTATAATTAGTTAAAATAACAGAGAAGAGGAGAAACGGACATGATAAAATATTCCTACACATTAGTTGTTGAAGATATAGAAAAATCAGCAGCATTTTACCAGCAGTATTTCAACTGGAATGCAGACAGAAAAGGGAAAGAGTCGGCGTGGATAAACACAAAATCTCCACTTGTATTCAGTGTGGTTGAAAAGACTTATCTATATGATGGTCTTGGAATTTCAGAAGAAGAATTACCGGAGCAGTCTTTCTGTACCTGGCTATACGGATCAGAAGAAGAACTTTTGGCTGAAAAAGCGGAGCTGCTAAGAAAAGGGCTGATACAGATTGGAGCATTAGGTCACTTTCTGAGAGATGGAAATGGCAGAATCTGGGAGTTGAGAAAAGAAGGAGATTTAATTTAATGGGAAAGCATACAGCGCATGGATATTTGGTAGAAGATGTATATAAAGAAGCGGAAAAATTTACAAAAGTGTTTGGTTTTAAACCAGCGAGGATTGATGAGACATTTGCCGGATTTCCGATGGAAGGAAAGGTGGAGTTTTTTCTGTGGCAGTGGAAACATCTGGAGGATAATCTTGGAAAGGATGTAATGGAAAAGGTGAAATATCGGGATCAACAGGCAATTCGATGTGACACACCGGAAGAAGTGGACGAAGCATATGAACAGCTGAAAGCGGAAGGGATGGAATTTATTTCAGAACCAAAAGACTATGAGTGGAATGCCCGCTGTGTATATTTTTTGGATGCGTCAGGACATATGTGGGAAATATATTGCTGGACAGGCGCAGTACCGTTAGGAGATCTGGATCCGGCCAAGGAAAAGAATGGATTATAGAAATGAAGACGAAATAGTTGGATGGTGCATAGAAAGATTGCAATAAAAACATAGATAACATCTATGAATAATGCAACATATAAAAACAATCAATTTGAGTTATTTGATAGAAAATGAGACAATCAAATAAGTGATTAAGAATGGAGGATTAAACAAATGAAAAGGAAAATTATAAGCACATTGTTATGTGTATCTATGTGTGCTGCATTGATGATGGGGTGCGGTCAGTCAGACAAATCGGACACAAAAGAGAACAAGAAAACAGAAGAGTCAAAAGATGAAGCAAAAGACGACAAGTTGGACCTTGGTCTGGATGTTGATTCTGTAACAGTTGCAACGTCACCGGGATATGAGCCGTTTGAGTTTGAAGAGGATGGTGAACTGAAGGGTTATGATGTGGATATCTGGAATGAATTTTCTGAGAGAACAGGGATTGAAGTAAAATGGGAGTATGCTGATTTTAGCGGGCTTCTTGGATTACTTTCTTCGGGAAAGGCAGATGCAGTATCTGCGCAGATGTCCCCAACAGAAGAAAGAAAGGATTCATATTTATTCTCTGATCCGGTTGATTATTATGGTTCTACAGTGGTAGTTGCGAAAGATAATGACGAGATTAAGAGTGTAAAAGATTTGTCTGGAAAAACAGTAGGTGTTGGTTCTGGAAACTCTATGCAGCAGGCTGTAGAAGACATGTATCCAAAGGGTGATGTTAAGTTTGAAGTATACACATCTGCAACTTTGGAAGCAATGTTTGATGATATTGCTTATGGACGTATCGATGCAGTACTTGCTCAGGACATTCAGACATACATGGCTATGAAATCAAATAAGAATCTTAAAATCAAAGTTTTGGAACCATTTGCATATGATATAGCAACTATTGTATTTGCAAAGGATAATACAGAGTTGTGTGATGCTATGAATAAATTTATCAAGATTATCAAAGAAGATGGTACTCTGCAGGAAATCTCTGAGAAATGGATTGGTGCAGATATTACTACTAAGAAGGAATAACTATGACTTATTTAACAGAAACGTTTATCCCATATACAAAAGTATTGACTCCACTGCTTTTAGAAGGATTATGGATTACGATATATGTTTCGGCTTTAGCCTTTCTGCTTAGTGTTATATTGGGAGCTATATTGGCAATTATTCAGCATTTTCACGTAAAAATATTAAGTCAGCTTGCAAAAGTCTATGTATCATATTTCAGAGGTACACCGCTGCTGATTCAGTTGTTTCTGTTTTATTATGGATTACCAATGGTATTTGATGTAATGAAACGATGCCCGAAGACATTTGCGTTGGTGCTGTGTCTGGGACTTAACAGTGCAGCGTATATATCTGAGAGTATACGTGGAGCAATTGAAAGTGTAGATAAAGGACAGTATGAAGCGAGTATTGCATTTGGGTTGACACATTCGCAGATGATGCTGAAGATTATACTTCCGCAGGCAGCTGTTGCAGCAATCCCTCCAATTGTGAATTCATGCCTGGATATTATCAAAATGTCTTCACTTGGAATGACGATTGGTATTCAGGATATTATGGGTGAAGCTCAGTTGACAGCAGCTACATATTACAAGACATTTGAGACATATATACTGGCAGCAGTATTTTACTGGATACTGGCTATTGTATTGGGAGTAGTGCAGAAAAAGGTTGAAAAAGTAATAAGCTCTGCTTATCAGAAATAGTTATGAGGGGGTGTGGATAACATCCCCTTATACATATAGGAGAAACATATGCTTGAAATTAAGAATTTGTCAAAAAGATTTGGAAATCAGCAGGTACTGGATCATATTAGTCTGAAGATTGAAAAAGGAAAAGTAATTGCGGTTATTGGTCCGTCGGGAACTGGTAAATCAACACTTCTTCGCTGTATTAATGTACTGGAAAGACCGGAAGAAGGAACAATCCAGCTGGATGATCAAATGTTTGATTATGAAAAACTTAGCAAGGCAGATATTCAGGTGTTGCGTACACGGACATCCATGGTTTTTCAGAATTCAAATTTATACCGGAATAAAACAGCACTTGAAAATATTACAACTCCACTGACATTGGTAAAGAAGATGCCGAAAGAAGAAGCAGATAAAATTGCATTAGATTTGTTGGAAAAAGTAGGGGTACTGGAAAAGAAAGACGCATATCCAGAGACACTTTCAGGAGGAGAAAAACAGCGTGTAGGAATTGCCAGAGCACTGGCGGTTAATCCGGATATTATTCTATTTGATGAACCAACATCTGCACTTGATCCGGAATTAGTTGCCGGAGTGTTAGATGTTATCAAAGATCTGGCAAAGCAACATACAACGATGTTAATCGTGACACATGAAATGAAATTTGCAAAAAATGTTGCAGATGAAGTTGTTTTTATGGAAGGTGGACACATTGTAGAGATGGGATTGGCGCATGAAGTGTTTGAAAATCCGAAAGAAGAAAGAACCAGACAATTCCTTTCCCAAAATAATGAATAATTTAAAAAGTAAAAAAGGAACTCAAATTTAACATTCAAGTGTTGGAAGAAATTTGAGTTCTTTTTTTATTTTTAAAAGATAGGCCTATGTCAAGATTTCTTGCATAGCCTTGAAAAAAAGGTTATACTCATAAGTATCAGTAAGAGGGAGGTTGCCTTTATGCCAAAACGATTTTGTGTGACAGGAACGTGTATTCCGGAAAAAAATTATATGGTAGATATCAGTGGACGGATTGATCAGATTATTCGGGATTATATTGAAAAAGGTCAGTATTTTACAATCAATCGTGCGCGGCAGTATGGAAAGACAACGACTCTTTATTTGTTGGAGCGGCGTCTGAGAGAGAAATACATTGTTCTGAGCCTTAGTTTCGAAGCTGCAGATGAGTATTTTGAATCCATGGGAAGTCTGGCAGAAGGGTTGCTTATGGATATCGGTGAATGTCTGAAAACACAAAATGTAGATGATAATGTTATAGAAGAATGGAATTATCCTCTATCAGAGCGTTTTCCGATGCGTTCATTGGGGATGAAAATCAGTTCTTTGTGCAAGACATGTGGAAAAAAAATCATACTTATGATTGACGAGGTGGATAAAAGTTCGGATAATCAGATTTTTTTATCATTTTTAGGATTGTTAAGAGAAAAGTATCTGAAATGGCAGCAGGGAAAAGATGAGACATTCCAGTCAGTGATTCTGGCCGGGGTCTACGATGTAAAAACATTAAAATTAAAACTACATCCACAAGAAGAGATGAAGTATAACAGTCCGTGGAATATTGCAGTAGATTTTCAGATGGATATGAGTTTTGACTGTGAAGATATCGAATCTATGCTGAAAGAGTATGAATCAGAGCATCGGACAGGAATGCATGTACAGGATATTGCGAGGATAATATACGATTATACTTCGGGCTATCCATATCTTGTTTCCAGAATCTGTCAGATTATAGATGAGAGAATTGTAGGAATAAAAGAGTTTGGAAATGTTTCATCAGCCTGGACGAAGGAAGGGGTTCTGGCTGCGATAAAGATTTTACTAAAAGAACCGAATACTTTATTCGATGACATGACAAAAAAACTGTTAGATTATCCACAGCTGCAAGAAATGCTTCAGAATATTCTTTTTGGCGGAATTGATTTTCCATTTAAAAGAGAAACACCGATGGTTGATCTGGGAGTTACCTTTGGATTTTTAAAAGATAAAAATGGAATTGTTGCAGTTTCCAACCGGATTTTTGAGACACAACTTTACGAAGTATTTTCTGCGGAGAGAGCAATTAATAATAAAATATTTGAGGTAGCAGGGTGAAATGGTAAAGATAGATCTGATCACCGGATTCTTAGGCTCCGGCAAGACAACATTTATAAAAAAATATGCAAAATATCTGATCGACCAGGGAGCAAATATCGGAATACTGGAAAATGATTACGGTGCAGTCAATGTAGACATGATGCTGTTAAAAGATCTGGAAGGTGAGAACTGTGAACTGGAGATGATCGCCGGAGGATGTGATGCGGATTGCCATAGAAGGCGCTTCCGTACGAAACTGATCGCAATGGGAATGTGCGGATATGACCGTGTGATCGTAGAGCCGTCGGGGATCTATGATGTGGATGAATTTTTCGATGTATTACGGGATGATCCGATCGACAGATGGTATGAGATTGGGAATGTGATCACGGTCGTTGACGCAAAACTGGAGGAGGAACTGTCGGATGAAGCAGATTATCTGCTGGCATCCGAGGCTGCGAATGCAGGATGCATCGTACTCAGCAGAAGCCAGGAAGCGTCGGAGAAAGAGATTGAAAATACAGTCTCACACCTGAATGCTGCAATGGAGAAAGTACAGTGTAAAAGAAGATTTAAGGATGAGATTGTGGTAAAAGACTGGACGGCATTTGATGAGGCAGATTATGAGACATTTTTATCCTGTGGATATGTACCGGAGAATTACCGGAAGATGCATATCGAAGAGGGAGAGACATTTAAATCCCTGTATTTTATGAACCTGGATAAGACGACAGACGAGATCACAGAAGCAGCAAAGAACATTCTGGAGGATAAAGAATGTGGACGAGTATTCCGTGTCAAAGGATTCCTGAAAGATGAAGCCGGAGAGTGGCTGGAATTAAATGCCACACATCAGGAGATGAGAATCTGTCCAATTCCGGAAGGACAGGTAGTTGTGATCGTGATTGGAGAAGAACTGAATGAGGAGAGGATACAGCAGTATTTTGCGATGCAGTAAGAAGATACAGGGCAGAGAACGATTTAAAGAAATCGTTAGAAAATAACTATAAAAATAAATGTCAAAAATAAGAATGCCATATGGTACTGTGCGATCACAGATGTGAACTGCACCATATGGCATTTTTGTTATTCCGGCTGGTCCGGCCGGGTATATTCGTTATAAATGATGATCTCTTTTCGGGAACTTTCCGGCTCCCGGATACGGGTTAAGATCTGTCTTGCGGCAGAGATTCCCATGTCATATTCGTTCTGAACAATGATTCCGTCATCTGAAGAAAACAACCGGTAGAGATCTTTGTGCTGATAGCCGAGAAGCTGTACATCCGGATAGTCTGCATGATGCTGGTTAAGATAACAGCAGGCATCTACCGTCATCAGGTTATTGCCGATCACCAGAGCTGTGCAGGACTGTGCCAACAGTTGGCCGGTGAGGTCGTAGGCATTGTGCGTAAGAGAAGTTGTCTCCTTTATCCGGTCATGGTCAACAGGCAGATCATGTTCGGTCAGGAAATCCAGATATGCCTGCAGACGTTCCCTGGAAGTGCTGAGATGTGGAACATCACCGATATAGCCGATCCGGGTATGTCCGCAGGACAGCAGATAGTCCATTCCCTGTTCGATGGCATCTGTATCAGATACACTGATGATATCGAATGGACAGCCTTTCAGCTTGCGGTCCACGAGAACGACAGGGAATCCGGCAGGAATATATGGCGCGATGTCTTTATAATTCTTTGCCGAAGAGGCCAGTACAATGCCGTCTACAATACCGGAAGTAAGATACTTTAACTGTTCAATCTCAAGATCCGGAGATTCTTTGGTATTGGTAATAATCAGTGTATAACCGGAATTGCGAAGCTCTTGTTCCAAGGAATCAATGATGTTGGAAAAGTAATTATTCGAAATATCCGGAACGATAAATGCAATGATATGCTTCCTGCCCGTTTTAAAGCTTTTGGCAGTCTGATCCGGTGAATACTTCAGCTCTTTGATCGCAGCTCTTACTTTTGCAAGAGTTTCCGGAGAGAGCGCTTTGGTTCCGTTAATCGCATAGGATACGGTTGCAACGGAGACACCGGCTTTTTTTGCAACATCTTTCATGGTACTCATATAGTTATCCTCCGTGGTGAAACGTTTATACAATCTATGATAAAATAGAGATAAAACTTTTGTCCTATTTTTATTTTAAGAGACGATTATAGAAAAGTCAATGTGATATTTTAGAAATACAACGCGTAAAAATGCCTAAAAATAGGCACTGAAATATGTGGATTACTGCTAATTGACAATTATATATGCAGAGAAGTAGAATGAAGACATAAAGGATAAACGTTTAACCGAACTGGATAAAACAGGAGGGTGAAAAATATGTATTGGAAAGAGGCATATAAGACAAGAACGAAAGCGGCATATCAGGGATATAACACGATCTATAATAATGAACCGAGACTGGATTTTGCGGAACTTCTGGATCATATGGAAAGATTCACAGAAGTATATAAGGAATGTAAGAATGATCCGCCGGCAATCCGCGAGGCGAAATGTCTGGATGCACAGTTTCCGCAGATTATGCTCGGAATCATGCCGAATGATCTGTTCTGCGGAAGGGCGGATATCTTTCCGCTTGGAATGAATGCACAGTACATCAACAGCGAGTGGGGATTCGCAATGAATTTTGACTGGTTTGATGAGAAGATCGCAGATGAAGAGATTCCGGTGAGTGACAGAGAACATCTGAAAGCATTGCGGGATTACTGGATAGATCATACATCGACAAAGAAGTTCCTTGCAGAGATGGATCCGGAAGATAAAGTGTATCTGGTAACAGGATGTGTGACCGATGGAACAGTTCTTGATCTTGCAAATTATCCGCATGCAGCAACTGCACTTCAGCGAGTAGCAGGGATCTTTCTGGATTATCATAAGCTTCTTTCATATGGACTGGAAGGGCTGTATGAACTGATCGGTACGAAGCAGAAAGAGCACACGGAATATGATCCGAATTTCTATACAGGAATGCAGATGGGAATCCGCACGGTGCAGAAGACACTGTTATGGTATGCAGAGGAAGCAAAGAGACTGGCAGTGCAGGAGGAGAAGGAAGACAGAAAGTCAGATCTTCTGGAGATGGAACGGATCTGCAGAAAACTTACGAAGGAACGTCCGGAAAGCTTCCGTGAGGCCATTCAGTTAGTCATCATCTATACGATGATTGACGGGGCAAGAGAATGGGGACGCATGGATGATTATCTGGCATCATTCTATACAAAAGATATCCAAAACGGAGTGATCGATGAAGAGGAGGCTATCCGACTGCTGACCAGTTTCTGGCAGCTGATGATCGCAAAAGAGCAGGTAACGGATGATCGCGTGATCGTAGGAGGACTTGGAAGAAAATATCCAAAAGAAGCAGATGAACTGGCACTTGTCATCATGGAAGTATCCAGACGTGTCAGAGATATCGTGCCACAGCTTACACTTCGCATGTACAAAGGTATGGATGAGCGTTTGTATAAAAAGGCAATGGAATGCATCGGAGAAGGAACGACATATCCGATGTTATATCAGGATGAAAATATCATTCCGGGAGTCATGAATGTATTTGGAATCAGCTATGAAGAAGCACTCAACTGGATGCCGCTTGGCTGCGGGGAATTTACGATTGATCACAGCATTATTGTAAGCCCGAATTCCGTACTGAATCTGGCGAATGTATTATGGGGAACCATTAACGGCGGCTATGATGCAACAGGTACTTACCGTCTGACTCCGAATCAGACCAGTCTTACGGACTATCAGACATTTGATGAACTGTGGAAGACCTTCTGTGATAATGTAGCTTTCTTGACAGATGTCAGTGCGAGAAACCATTCCAGAGGCTATGAGATCATTGCCCAGGATATGTCCCTGAACCTTCATAATATCCTCTATGACGGATGCATCGAGAATGGCAAAGGTGTCATAAGCGGCGGAACGGTAAAATGTGGCGGAAGCGATGAGATATATGGAATAGTCACCTGTTCCGATTCCCTGTATACAGTGAAAAAATGTATTTATGATGATAAAAAAATTACCGCAGAAGAACTCTTACAGGTACTAAAAGAGAATTATCAGGGACACAAAGATGTGAGAAAGATGCTTCTGGATGTGGATAAATTCGGAAATGATCTGGAAGATGTGGATAACATGATGAAAGCAGTGCACGAGATGGTGTGTAATACAATGCTTGCAATATCCGGCAAGTATTACGGACTGGACTGCTTTGGAATGGTCAATATCAATAACCGTGATAACACAACATACGGAAGACATACCGGAGCAACCCCGGATGGAAGATATGCAGGCGATTCACTTTCCAATGCCAATAATCCGACATCGGGGATGGATAAGAACGGTGTAACAGCATTCATCAACTCGTTGTTAAAAGCAAGAGGAGACATTCACTTTGGAACCGTTCAGAATATGAAATTTTCCAAAGAAACATTTAACGATATGAGAGAGACGGTCATCTATCCGCTTATGGATTCTTATTTTGGACGTGGCGGAACACAGGCAATGATCAATGTAATCGGAAGAGAAGATCTGGAGAATGCAAGAAAAGAGCCGGAGAAATATTCGAACCTGATTGTCCGTGTCGGAGGATTCAGCGCACGTTATGTAGAACTTGCGGATGATGTGCAGTTAGATATTTTGAATCGTACGTTGAATTAAGCTGAAGGTGACAGATCAGGAGGTGGAAAATTGGATAAAGAAAACACATTAACAATATTCGATCTTCAACGCTTCGCTCTGCATGACGGACCGGGAATCCGTACAACCGTATTCTTAAAGGGGTGTCCGCTTGACTGTCTGTGGTGTCATAACCCGGAATCAAAGAAAAAGACATCACAGCTTGGATATTTGGAAAAGAACTGTATCGGATGCAGACGGTGTGAAAAGGTATGTCCCCGGAAGGTGTATGAAATCACCGGGGAAGGGGAGCAAAAAAAACATAACGTATATTTGGAAAGATGTATCCAGTGCGGAAAATGTGTAGAAGCCTGTCCAAACCATGCACTCAAAATATATGGCTGGAATGTCACAGTAGAAGAAATTATGCATACCGTCTGCAAAGACATTGATTTTTATCAAAAAAGCGGCGGTGGCCTTACCATCAGCGGTGGGGAACCGATGTTACAGTTTCAGGGACTTCTGAAACTTGTAAAGAAGGCAAAAGAATGTGGAATGCATGTATGTCTGGATACCTGTGGTTATGCGGATATGGATAAATATAAAGAGATAGTGCCATATATCGACCTGTTTTTGTTCGATTATAAGGTGACCGGTGAAAAAGAGCATGAAAAATATACCGGAGTCAGTAACAAAAAGATACTGGAGAATCTGGATATGCTTTGTAAAAATAATCATGCAGTAATTTTAAGATGTCCGATCATACCGGGGATTAATGATCACGAAGAGCATTATAAAAAGATTGCAGAGTTATCCAGAAAATATCCACAGATCGTAGAAGTAAACCTGATGACCTATCATGACATGGCAAAAGGAAAAGCCGCACAGATTGGAACAACCTATGCACTTGCAGATCTTAAGACGATTGAAAAAGAAGAAAAGCAGAAGATATATAAGCTGGTAGAGAGCTACGGATGTAAAAAATTGAAAGAAAGCTAAAAGGAGGAAATAAAACATGAAAGCAGCAGTATTTTACGAACCGGGTGTTGTAAAAGTAGAAGAAAAGGATGATCCGGTGATTCATGGGGATGAAGTCCTGGTCCGTGTCATGGCAGCAGGTATCTGTGGAACAGATCTGCACATATATGATGGTGCCAAAGGTGCATCGGAATGTTTCCCACCGGTTGTATTAGGACACGAGTTTGCCGGAATTGTAGAAGCGGTAGGAGAAGATGTGGTACATGTCAAGGTTGGTGATCATATAACGGTGGATCCTAGTATCATGTGTGGAAAATGTTATGCATGCCAGACCGGAAGACCACATTTCTGCGAATCCTATTCTGCGACAGGTGTTACTTATGATGGCGGATTCGCACAGTTATGCAAGGTCAGAGAAGAACAGGTCTATGAGCTGAAGAAAGAGGTACCATTTGAGGAAGGTGCTATGTGTGAACCACTGGGATGCTGTTTACACGGAATCGATCGGGCAGGCATCCGCACCGGAGATACGGTTCTGATTATTGGTGGTGGTACAATTGGACAGATCATGATCCAGCTTGCAAGACTTGCAGGGGCAGCAACGGTTATCTTATCAGAGCCAATCGAATCCAAGCGGGAAATGGGTCTTAAGATGGGAGCCGATTATGCGGTGGATCCTATGGAAAAGACACCATTTGACCTTATGAAGGAAGAAGGCATTAGAGAAATCAATGTAACAATCGAATGTGTGGGAAGAAAAGATACGATGTTAGACGCATTCAGATACGTTGGCAATGAAGGCCACATTCTCTTATTCGGTCTGACCGAACCGGACTGTGAGATCCCGGTTAAGCCATACGAGATATTCCAGAGAGAACTGACAGTTACAGCGTCTTACGTCAACCCATTCTCACACGGAAGAGCAGCAGGACTTGTGAACTCCGGAAAGATCAGACTGGCAGATTTGATCTACGACAGACTTCCATTGGATGAGATCAATGAAGTATTCAAAATCCGTGGCAAAAATGGTAAAATGATGATATTCCCAAACGAGTAAAATATGACAATCAAAAGGAGGAAGAACAACATGAAAAATTACGCAACAGGAATCCAGCACATCGGAATTCCAACAAAGGACATGGAAGCAACAAAAGCATTTTTTGCAAAACTTGGTTTTGAACCGGCATTTGAGACGGTGAATGAGGGTGCAAAAGTAGCATTCTTAAAATTAGAAAACCTGGTGATTGAGACATATGAATCAGATGAGGCAACGATGAAAGCCGGAGCCATCGATCATGTCGCAATTGATGTAAAAGACATTGAAGAGACATACAAAGAAGTCTGTGCAATGGATCTTAATACGACAAATGATGAGATTCATTTTCTGCCATTCTGGGATAATGGAGTAAAGTTCTTTACGATAAAAGGACCTAATGAGGAGAAGGTTGAATTCAGCCAGTTTCTGTAAATCTATTTGAAAAAATGGAAATCGTTAGAAATACATCAGGAATGTTAATAAAATAACTAAAAATCTTTGTGTAAAAGACACAAAATTGATATATTTCAACAAAGGAAACGGAAAAATAATTGTGTATAATAGATGAAAAATAAAAAAATGACCAAATGTCATTGAGAAAAATTGTGCACTGTGATATAGTAAGCACAGTTGAACAAGAGAGCTGAGATAGGAGAGCGGATACGAGTAATCAGACGGTTACTTTTATACGCGCTCCTTTTTTTTGAAAAATAATTGAGATTGTAATAGAATAAGTTGGGAAAATAAAAGTTCAGCAAAAAAGATAAGGAAGAGGAAAAATGGATCAGATATTTTACGATGCGGTCGGTAATAATCCAATCATTGCGGCTGTAAAGAATATGAAAGACATAGAAGTATGTTGTGCGATAGAGGAGATACAGGTGGTATTTATATTATTTGGAGATGTCTGTTCAATAGACAGGATTGTACAACAGGTGAAAGAAGCAGGAAAGGTTGCAATGGTACATGTAGATCTGATCAGTGGTCTTAGTCCAAAAGAGGTTTCTGTGGAATATCTTAAGGAACATACAGAAGCAGATGGCATTATATCAACAAAACCATCGCTGATCAAGAAAGCAAGAGAACTTGGTTTGTATACAGTTCTCAGATATTTTTTACTGGATTCCATGGCATTTGAAAATATCAGACAGCAACAGCATACGGTAAGACCGGATTTTATAGAGGTACTTCCGGGTGTGATGCCAAGAGTGATAAAAAGAATCTGTGGTTCGGTGAAGACACCGATCATAGCAGGAGGACTGATAACAGATAAAGAAGATGTGATGGCTGTATTATCAGCCGGAGCAATTGCAGTTTCATCAACCAATCATCAGGTGTGGAAGATGTAATGACTGTACAGAATGAAACAGAATATTTAATTGCTTTTTGGGGAGCAATTCAAATAGAACGCATGCGAAAATAGTAACCAAAGAAATTAGCAGAAAATCAGGAGGAAACAAATATGGCTAAATATGTAATGGCGTTAGATGCAGGAACTACCAGTAACAGATGTATTCTTTTTAATGAAAAAGGTGAGATGTGCAGCGTGGCACAGAGAGAATTCACACAGTATTTTCCAAAACCGGGCTGGGTTGAGCATGACGCTGATGAGATATGGGCAAGTATGCTTGGAGTTGCAGTAGAGGCAATGAATATGATCAATGCAGAAGCAGAAGATATCGCAGCGATTGGTATTACAAACCAGAGAGAGACAACAATTGTCTGGGATAAAGAGACAGGAGAACCGGTACATCATGCAATCGTATGGCAGTGCCGCAGAACATCAGAGTATTGTGATTCCTTAAAAGAAAAAGGATTAACAGACAAGTTCCGTGAAAAAACAGGACTGGTCATCGATGCATATTTCTCGGGAACAAAAGTAAAATGGATTCTGGACAATGTTCCGGGCGCAAGAGAAAGAGCGGAAAGAGGAGAATTATTATTCGGTACAGTAGAGACATGGCTGATCTGGAAACTGACAAAGGGAGCTGCTCATGTAACAGATTATTCGAATGCATCACGTACAATGTTATTTAACATTAATACATTGGAATGGGATGATGAGATTCTGGAAGAACTGAATATTCCAAAATGTATGTTACCGGAACCAAAGCCATCAAGCTGCATTTACGGAGAAGCAGATCCTTCTTATCTTGGAGGTGCGATCCCGATTGCAGGTGCAGCAGGTGATCAGCAGTCCGCATTATTCGGACAGACATGCTTTAAGCCGGGAGAGGCGAAGAATACATATGGAACAGGTTGTTTCCTTCTGATGAATACAGGAGAAAAGCCGGTATTTTCTAAGAACGGACTGGTTACCACAATTGCCTGGGGACTGGATGGAAAAGTAAACTATGCACTGGAAGGTTCTATCTTCGTAGCAGGAGCTGCAATCCAGTGGTTAAGAGATGAACTTAGGATTATTGATTCGGCACCGGATTCAGAATATATGGCAAAGAAAGTAAAAGATACCAACGGATGTTATGTAGTACCTGCATTTACAGGACTTGGAGCACCGCACTGGGATCAGTATGCGAGAGGAACAATCGTAGGAATCACCCGTGGAGTGAACAAATATCACATCATCCGTGCAACACTGGAATCCCTTGCATATCAGGTCAATGATGTATTAGTTGCAATGAAGGCAGATTCGGGAATTGATCTGGCAGCATTAAAGGTTGACGGAGGCGCAAGTGCCAACGATTTCCTGATGCAGACACAGAGCAATATCATCAATGCGCCGGTAAACCGCCCGCAGTGTGTAGAGACAACAGCGATGGGAGCTGCTTATCTGGCAGGACTTGCAGTCGGATACTGGGGAAGCAAAGAAGACGTTGTTAAGAACTGGGCGATCGATCAGACATTCGAACCTAAGATTGATGATGAACAGAGAAATAAGATGATCAAAGGCTGGAATAAGGCCGTAAAATACGCTTATGGATGGGCGAAAGAAGATTAATAATTGAAGAAAAACAGATAAATAGAAAAAAGGGGGAAATTTTCTATGTTACCTTATATTGCAGAATTTTTGGGGACAATGATACTGATTATTCTTGGAGATGGAGTGGTTGCAAATGTAACCCTTAATAAATCAGGAATGAAAGGTGGCGGAACAGTTCAGATCACATTCGCCTGGGGACTTGCGGTTATGGTGCCTGCATGCATATTTGGGGCTGCATCAGGTGCGTCATTTAACCCGGCTCTTACATTAGCACTTGCAATTGACGGAAGTTTTGCATGGTCTATGGTTCCTGGATATATTCTGGCACAGTTTGCCGGTGCATTCGCAGGTGGTGTGATTGTATATCTTTTATTTAAAGGACAGTTTGATGCAACAGAAGATAAAGCTACCAAACTTGGAGTGTTCTGTACAGCACCATCGGTTCCAAAACTTGGACTTAACATTTTCAGTGAAGCGGTTGGAACATTTATACTTGTATTTGCAATCAAAGGAATGGCGAATGTGCCGGAACTTACAGATGGACTTGGTAAATTTATCGTATTTGGAATCATCGTTTCGATTGGTATGTCACTCGGTGGTCTGACGGGATATGCGATTAATCCGGCGAGAGATCTTGGACCACGTCTGGCACATGCGGTTCTTCCAATCAAAGAAAAAGGAAGTTCAAACTGGAGTTATGGAGTGGTGCCTTTAGTAGGACCAGTAATAGGAGCTGTTGCTGCGGTATTGCTTTTTGGGGCGATTCCGTGGTAGAATAACAGAGAAAAGAGAATAATAGGCGTGAGAGAAGAGAGCCTGACAGGATAACCGCATATTCGGGATGCGTTTACTTGTCAGGCTCTTTTTTCAGAAATAAGCCGGAAATTACAATATGTCAGAGGCAGGAACCGCCATGTAATACGTGACGAATACCTCGTAGCAAGAGCACAAAAGGATTCTTGAAAAGACGTAAAGGAGAGAAAGAAATGTATGATGTAATCATAATCGGAAGCGGAGTCTCAGGCTCTGCGGCCGCAAGAGAGTTATCCCGCTACAAAGCGGATATATGTGTATTAGAAAAAGAAGAAGACGTCTGCTGTGGAACGTCAAAAGCCAACAGTGGAATTGTGCATGCCGGATATGATGCCGAAATTGGGTCACTTATGGCAAAGTTAAATGTCCGTGGAAATGCAATGATGGAAGAGCTTTCAAAAGACCTGGATTTTCCATTCAAGAGAACCGGTTCACTGGTAATCTGTCTGCGGGAAGAAGACATGGACAAATTACAGGCATTATACGACAGAGGCGTGGCAAACGGAGTAACGGGACTTCAGATCTTAAGCCGGGAAGAAGTGCTCAAGATGGAACCGAATATTGTAGATAATGTCTATGCAGCGCTTTATGCACCGTCAGCAGGTATCGTATGTCCATTCGGATTGAATATCGCAATGGCAGAAAATGCCTGTGAAAATGGTGTGGAATTCAAGTTCGATACAGAAGTAACAGAGCTGAAAAAAGTAGAAGATATCTGGGAAGTCCATACAAATCAGGGAGTTTTCAAGACAAGATATGTAGTAAATGCAGCTGGTGTCTATGCAGATAAATTCCACAACATGGTCAGCAAAAAGAAAATACATATCACACCAAGGCGTGGTGATTACTGTCTGCTGGATAAGACAGCAGGAGCACATGTAAGCAGAACAATATTTGCATTGCCAAATGAATTCGGAAAAGGAATTCTGGTGACACCGACAGCGCATGGCAATCTGCTTCTTGGACCTACAGCAATAGATATCGAAGAAAAAGAAGGAACGAACACGACAAGAGAAGGACTGGATCAGGTGCTTACAAAAGCAGGACAGAATGTAAAAGACATTCCGATGCGTCAGGTAATCACCTCATTTGCCGGGCTTCGTGCACATGAAGACGGACATGAATTTATCATAGAAGAAGTCGAAGATGCAAAAGGGTTCATCGACTGTGCGGGAATTGAGTCTCCGGGACTTACCAGCAGTCCGGCAATCGGGGAGATGGTTGCAGGTATCTTAAAAGAAAAGATGCAGTTGGAAGAAAAAGAGAATTTTATTGCAACAAGAAAAGGAATCCTGGATCCAAATACTCTGACGAAAGAAGAAAGAGTGAAATTAATCAAAGAGAAACCGGCATACGGTAATATTATCTGCCGTTGTGAGATGATCACAGAAGGTGAGATTATCGATGCAATCCATAGACCTCTGGGGGCGAAGTCTCTGGACGGAGTAAAACGTAGAACCAGAGCAGGTATGGGGCGGTGCCAGGCCGGTTTCTGTTCCCCTAGAACGATGGAGATTCTTGCAAGAGAGCGGAACGTTCCAATGGAAGAAATTACGAAGTCAGGTGGAAGTTCAAAAATTATCGTAGGAACAAATAAGGATCAGCTGTAACAATGATGCAGAAAGCTGTGACAGAGAATTTAACGGCAACAGATTGGAAAGTAGTTTGAAATAGAAAAAAGGAAGATAGAATATGAAAACATACGATATAGTAATCATTGGCGGCGGCCCTGCAGGACTTGCGGCAGCCATATCAGCACGGGATAATGGAATCCAGGATATCCTGATCCTGGAAAGAGATAAAGAACTGGGAGGAATTCTGAATCAGTGTATTCATAATGGATTCGGTCTTCATACATTCAAAGAAGAACTGACCGGACCGGAATATGCAGGAAGATTCATCGAACAGGTAAAGACTCTTGGCATTGAATATAAATTAAATACAATGGTTATGGATATCAGTCCGGATAAGATTGTGACTGCCATGAACCGCGAAGAAGGTTTGTTTGAAATCCAGGCAGGAGCAGTGATCCTGGCGATGGGATGCCGTGAGCGTTCCAGAGGCGCACTGAATATTCCGGGTTACCGTCCGGCAGGAATTTACTCAGCAGGAACTGCGCAGCGCCTGGTTAATATGGAAGGTTATATGCCGGGAAGAGAAGTCGTAATCTTAGGTTCCGGTGACATTGGCCTTATCATGGCAAGACGTATGACACTGGAAGGCGCCAAGGTCAAAGTTGTGGCAGAATTAATGCCATATTCCGGAGGCCTGAAGCGTAATATCGTGCAGTGTCTGGATGACTACGACATTCCGTTAAAATTAAGCCATACCGTTGTAGATATCAAAGGAAAAGAAAGAGTGGAAGGCATCACACTGGCAGAAGTAGATAGTAAGGGCAAACCAATTCCTGGAACAGAGGAAGAGTATACCTGTGATACATTATTACTTTCCTGTGGACTGATCCCGGAAAATGAAATCTCCAGAGGTATGGGCGTAGATATGAACCCAGTAACATCCGGACCGAAGGTCAATGAAAGTCTGGAGACAAATATCGAAGGCGTATTTGCCTGTGGAAATGTGCTACATGTGCATGATCTGGTAGATTTCGTATCAGAAGAAGCAAAAACTGCCGGAAGAAACGCAGCGGAATATGTGAAAGATTTAAAGACAGAAACAGACAGTGATGAAAAGGTACAGAATATTGTGTTAAATCCGGTGGAAGGTGTACGATACACAGTTCCAAGTACCATCAATCCGGCACATATGGATGAAAGTCTTACCGTACGGTTCCGTGTCGGCGGTGTTTACAAGAACTGCTATGTAAGTGCATATTTTGATGAAGAAAGAGTGATTCATAAGAAACGTCCGGTCGTTGCACCAGGAGAGATGGAGCAGATCAAGCTTACAAAAGAACAGCTTATGAAGTATCCGAATCTTAAAACCATTACAGTAAAGATAGAGGAGGCATAAAGATGGAAACAGTAACAAGAGAACTTATATGTATCGGCTGTCCGATGGGCTGCCCTCTGACTGTAACAATGGAAGCAGGAGAAGTCATCAGCGTAACAGGAAATACCTGTAAGCGTGGAGATATCTATGCGAGAAAAGAAGTAACCAATCCAACCAGAATCGTAACCTCGACGGTAAGAGTAAGCGGCGGAGAAGCGGATATGGTATCGGTAAAGACAAAAGAAGATATTCCTAAGGGGAAAATCTTTGAATGTGTGAAAGCATTAAAGACTGTGGAAGTTCCGGCACCGGTACATATCGGTGATGTATTAGTGAAAGATGTTGCGGGGACCGGTGTGGATATCGTTGCAACAAAGAATGTAGAAACTGTATGATGAAAGTGAATAAAAATGTCTGGAAAGCCTTTATAGAAAGGAATTCCAGACGTTTTTTTCTCTTAATATACAGATAAGTAGTAAACAACAGAATTGAAAACTGCAGAATTTACAGGTATAATTTTAGCAACAAAGAGTGATTGAAGAGAGAAAAAGAGAAGAAGAGGAAGACAGCAATGGAACCATATTACTACAGCAAAATGAATAAAATACAGCAGGCAGCCTATCACGCCATCTGGCAGGGACTGCTTACAATCTCAGATTCTATACAGATTCCAAGACTGGAAGCGGAGGAACTTTATAATGTATTCTTCCGGTTGCGCTTAGATCATCCGGAAATCTTCTGGGCGACCGGATATAAGTACAAATATTACCAGGATTCGCCGAATTTCATCTTTATCCCGGAATATCTATTCGATAAAAATAAAATAAAAGAACATCAAAAAGCCATGAAGTCCAGAGTAGAAAAGCTCACAAGACCGGTAAAAGACAAATCTGAATGGGAAAAGGAAAAATATGTGCATGATTTTATCTGTGAAAATGTACATTATGACAAGTTAAAAAAGCCATATTCCCACGAGATCATCGGACCACTCGGACAGGGAGTAGGTGTCTGTGAAGGCATTGCCAAATCCGTAAAAGTATTATGTGACGCGCTTGGTATCTGGTGTATGATCGCAGTCTGTGGGAACAATCCGGAAAAAGGGATCAAATACCGCCATACATGGAATATCGTAAGAATCGGTGGAACGTATTATCATCTGGATGCGACATTTGACAATACGCTTGGTAATGGTGGGAAGATGGCAGAAAAGCAGGCAAAAAAAGAGAATCGTTATGATTATTTTAATCTGGATGATAAAAGTATTTTCAGAGATCATGAGCCATTGATCGCACCTGCACCAAAATGTGAAGATGGAGATCATTTTTATTATAAAGAAAAGAAACTGTCATTTACGAAGACGGAAGATGTATATAAGAGAGCATTGCAGACGGCGAAAAAAGGGAAAGTATTCACGTTCCACTGGAGAGGCGGCTATCTGACGAAAGCAGTTCTGAAAGAACTTCTGGATCTGATTGAAAAAGCGGGAAAGGAAAAACAGAAAAATGCAAGGATCAGCCTGAACTGGCCGCAGGCAGTGCTGCGTTTTGATTATGTAGAGACTGCCGGAGAGACGGAACCGGAGGTTGTGGTCGAAGAGGCAAATGAAGGAGAGAAAGAGTAGTGGATGCATTTGTAATGTTACAGGAGCTGTTGGAGCAGGATCAGTTCGAGTTGATTCTGCCGGATGAGAAAGAGTGCAAACAACAGGAAGAAGATAATAAACCGGAAAGTCCGGCAGCAGGACAGAAGAAAAAGCAGGATATCCGCCTGGTCTATCTTATGAATGATGCGGTGGAAAGCTTTCTGGTCTTTCATAATGCGAGAATGACGGGCGAGTATCAGACGGATTATGAAGGTGAGATTATAGCTTCCATGAGCTGTCAGGATGTTTTAAAAGATCAGAAAGAAGAAACTCTGAAAGAAGTGAGTGAAGAAGCAGGGAAGGGCCATGAAAAAGAGACAGCTGATAATGAAACGGCAGAAGAAAAAAAGACAGAGTATATTCTCGTAGTGCATCAGGGGGATTCTGTTGTTACAATATTCTTTGAAGATATTCTGACAGACGTACATTTATATGATTATGGCGGAATCGGACATTTCTGGGTAAAAGAGTATGAATACTTAAGACAACTGGAATACCGCTTGGCGATTATGCGTGATAAGCTTGATTATCTGGGAGAGGAATACTGTACACCGGAGGAACAAAAGCTTGCGATGCTGGTAGATTTTCCACCGCTGAACTATTGCTGTTATCCGGCAGTACCGGAGAAGTATATTGTCCCAAGGGTAGAGCCATGGGTGCCGACGCAAGAAGCGATTGCGGTAATGGAAGAACTGGCAGAAGAGGCCGGAGACTGCGGTTTATCAAGAATCCTGAAAACATACCGGCAGCAGCCAAAGCCACGCATAGCAAGGAAGATTGCAGCAATGCTTCATCAGAACGCACATGCCCAAGTAGTCGATCTGCTGGATGAAAGATTGAAACAGGCAGTGTCCATTTATAAAAAACGCTCTTTCGGAGAAGAAATGGATCAGGTATGTCTGGAACTGTTCCGCAAAGTAGAAAACAGACAGAGACAATTACAGAAAGAAGGCAAAGAATCTATAATTCTAAGAGAAGAACCATTTGAGATTGCAAAAGACAGTATCGGTTATCAGGTACATCTGATGATCTGGGAAAAGAAACTGATGAACCGCAAGGTGAAGATAGAAAGTTATCCAGTGACATGCTCCCACCACTTAAATCACAGATTTTGAAGTGAGGGCTTCTTGCTCAATGGCTCTACTGAGCCAAGTATCTACAAGCTATCCTCGCGTGCCCCGCGATTCATTTTTACCCAGTTATGGA
>NZ_CDRRQK010000015.1:0-81499 GCF_977044405.1 Dorea sp. | reverse complement strand
AGCGACTGTATTTATGATATGGCAAGCTGGCGGAATATATAAAGCGATTTATAGGCCTGTAATTCGACAATATCAAGGGATATATGTGAGAGAATCACACCATACGGTAGATTTTGTAGACTTAAAAGAGGGAGACGAAGAAAAAACGTTTTATATAGCTTGGCTTGCTATGGGAAAAAATGGAGACCTTAAAAAAAGCGAAAAATATAAGGTATATTATGAAAAAAATACAGAAATAATTGTGAAAATACGGAAAATTTCATAATCATATAATCCATAATGTATTCACAACCGCCATTATCATTTTCAGATAATGGCGGTTGTAGTATAAACAGATAAAAGTAAAAAGGATAAATATGAAAACATCGAAAATAAAGAAAGGACAGATAACATAAATACGAAGCTATCCGTAGATACTGATTCCTGGATTGCAAGAGTACAGGCGGAATGCAACAAGCAGGGCTTTAGCAGCCAGAAAGTCGATGGAATAGCCGGAAAGAACACACTTGCAGGTTGCCCGACGATACGGAAAGGTGCGAAAGGGAACCTGACGGCATTGGTGCAGGAGAAGCTGAATGCTACAGGATATGACTGTGGTAAAGTTGATGGGATCTTCGGAGGCGGAACTGAAAAGGCTGTTAAGAATCTGCAGAAGGCACACGGACTGGTGCAGGACGGAATTGTGGGGAAGAGGACTTGGAGGATTTTGCTCGGGATGTGAGAAGAATCATATAAGCTATTGCAATTATATTTACCAGTGTGTTAAACTGTAGCAAAGCATATTTCAAACAGAATCTAAGGTGACAGACACCGTCTATATTCTACTACATTTCAGAAATCTATGCTTTTATACCAAGAGGCGATAGGAAAAAGCAGGAGAGGACTGAAAAGTATGTAATCTCCTGTAACAAAGGAGAATTGAATATGGCGAAAAGAAGAACTCAGAAGAGACGTAATGAAAAGTACCAGGTAAACAATCGTCGGTTAAGAGCGAAAGACCAGTATAAAGATACGATTTTTCGAATGCTGTACCGGGATAAGAAAAATCTATTATCTTTGTATAATGCGGTGAATGACAGAAATTATACGAATCCGGATGAGTTACAGATTGTAACTTTAGAGAATGCACTCTATATGGAAATGAAGAATGATCTGGCATTTATCATGGATATGAATTTATATTTGTATGAACATCAATCGACATATAATCCGAATATTCCGCTTAGAAATTTATTTTATATTGCGGATGAGTATCAGAGGTTAGTTGTTCAGAAATCATTATATTCTACTGCTATACAAAAGATTCCGACACCAAGATTTATCGTATTCTATAACGGAACAAAGAAAGTAGAAGATCGCAGTGAATTCAGATTATCATCAGCTTACGAGAATCCGACAGAAGATCCGGATTTAGAATTACGAGTTACGATGTTGAATGTGAATGACGGGCATAATAATGAATTAATGGAGCATTGCCGGACGTTAAAGGAATATGCTCAGTACGTAGCTAGAGTGAGAAAGTATGCGGCTGATCCTGAGATAGTGCTAGAAGAAGCTGTAGAACGGGCGGTTGAAGAGTGTATCAAAGAAGGAATTCTGACAGAATTTTTGATGAGGAACAGGGCGGAAGTGATCAAAGTGAGTATTTATGAGTATGATAGGGAATTTGAAGAGAAGAAGCTAAGGAAAGCGGAGTATGAGGCCGGGCGCCAGGATGGAATCGAGATCGGGCGTCAGGATGGAATCGAGATCGGGCGTCAGGATGGAATTGAGATTGGGCGCCAGGATGGAATTGAAATTGGACGCCGGGATGGAATTGAGATCGGACGTCAGGCGGGAATAAAAGCTGGTGAAAAAAATATTTTACAGAAACTGATTAAAAAGCGGTTAAGCAAAGGAATGACGCTGGAAGAGATAGCAGATGATCTGGATGAAGATGTGGCACTTATCCGAACATATGTGGAAGAATATCAGGAGAAGTAAGAGGATTAGAAGAATACCAACATAAAGAGTGACCCAAAAGGAGTGTTGCAACGGATGAAATCATCCCTATAACACTCCTTGAAGTTTCTCTTTAACAATGTATTATTACAGAGTACAATGTTGAATGTAAAAGGCGGGGATAATTCGGAAGCTCGATTAATCGCTTGAAAATGAAAGGTTGAGAAAGAATCATGTCAAAGAAAATCAATACATATATACAATTTCTATTTTGGGATATCGTTGTGGAGATAATAATTATAGTGTTATTGACAGGTGAGAAATTACAGGTGGGAAATATTATTCTTGGTCTGATAGGATTATATTATTTTGTAAAGATAATGCGTATGCTGATAGATCTGAAACTTGGTCCAAAGACGGAAGAATTAAAATATAAAAAAGTAGTCTATGTTTTCAGTGTGAAAGATGAATTGTGGAATCTTATAAATTCGAAGAATAGAATTATTGGAAATGAGCCGATTGATCGTTATAAGGATGAGACAATGGTAAATGGAAAGATAGAGTTTGAAAAGGGAAAAGGAAAAAATAAGCAGAAAATTCAATTGAAAATAATGTGTCCGGCAAAAGAGATAAAAGAATTAGCAAAGGGAAAACAGAGAAGCAAAGTGACGTATTACAAATTGTCTCACATAATTAAAAATTAAGCGAAGTGATTTTGGAAAATAGGAAGATGAGAGAATGAAGATAAATTCTACAGAAGGGAAATTAAAATATTTAGTCATAGAACGAATTGTACTTGCAATCTTATTTTTTATAGCAAGTGTAATGTGTATGGATCAAGAAGGAATGGGAAGTATTGGCCATAT
Organism: Dorea sp.; assembly: GCF_977044405.1. NCBI lineage: Bacteria > Bacillati > Bacillota > Clostridia > Lachnospirales > Lachnospiraceae > Dorea > Dorea sp. The sequence continues at coordinate 78,692 of NZ_CDRRQK010000015.1, read as the reverse complement.
TATTTGGACGATGATAAGTATAATATTTATAGTTGGTTTTTTATATAATCTGAAGTATTTTATTTATATACTTTTAGATTTTAAAGATGGACCGGAAGTACGTTGTATGGAGTATTTAGAGATGAAGACAGAAGAACTTCATCCATATGGAGGACTTATTGGAGCCGATGAGGTGTATCCGGAATATGCTGATGTGAACAAATGGATCAGTGGAAAAATCTGGTTTTGCACAAAGCAAAGTACGATAGAAAACAGGCTGATATATAAAATAATGAACTGGATATATCGCCGGGTTACTACCTCTTTTTATATAGAGCCGAGTATCCGAAGATTCTTTTTGAATATAATGAATTTGAAAAAAGAAGCGTGTGTATACAGAGGTATCTTCAAAGGAAAGATATTTCGGGAAATTTATAGGACTAGCTGGGGAGCAGAAGTTGTATATTATCGAAGATCAAGGCTTATCAAGGAGCTGCGGCTTTGTGAAGATATGACGGGCGAGAGAAAAGTAAAAGTCTTCTATGAAAAAAATAAAAGATATGAGTTTGTGGGAATTAAAAATCTAAAAAATAGAAGAGACTACAGCATTCTGTTACAAATACTAATGCAAGTATCTGAAGACAAAAAAGTCTTTGTTATGATTATGGATGAGGATAAAGTAAAGGGAATTAATAAAGATACAATGGTTCACTATTGGAAAGATTCAGAACTAAAGTTATGTGTAATGGAATTACCGGGATTAAATAAAAATACGGTAAATACAGACCTGTTTAAGAATAAGGAGATGTATTTGACGATATGCACTGCAGAAAGTGATCTGACATGGAACAAATATACACACGATGAGGATCCGTTTATATGGAACATTGATGAAGGAAAAGTTTGTGCGTATATACATGTTTCAGACAAAGATGGTGTGGAGATTACAGGTGCTCCGGGTTTGAAAGAAATAGAAACTATATCAGAAAGATTAAAAAGAGAGTCGTCGGTTTAATATCGGCGACTTTTCTTTGCGTAAAAGCATATAAGATATTGCAATTATATTTACCAGTGTGTTAAACTGTAGCAAAGCATATTTCAAACAGAATCTAAGGTGACAGACACCGTCTATATTCTATTACATTTCAGAAATCTATGCTTTTATACCAATCAACGATAGAAAAGCAGGAGAGGACTGAAAAGTATGTAATCTCCTGTAACAAAGGAGAATTGAATATGGTGGATTTTTGATGAGGAACAGAGCGGAAGTGATCAAAGTGAGTATCTATGAATATGATAGGGAATTTGAAGAGAAGAAGCTTAGGAAGGCCGAGTATGAGTCAGGACGTCAGGATGGAATTGAGATCGGACGTCAGGATGGAATTGAGATCGGACGTCAGGCGGGAATAAAAGCCGGTGAAAAAAATATTTTACAGAAATTGATTAAAAAGCGGTTAAGCAAAGGAATGACCCTGGAAGAGATAGCAGATGATCTGGATGAAGATGTATCGCTTATTCGGACGTATATGGAAGAGTGTCAGGAAGAAGTAAGATAATTGGAAGAATGCCAATGTTGAATGTAAAATTGCTGGTCAAGGAATAGATTATATAGTCAAAATGGTTTATTTTATTGTGGGGATAATAGGAGCAAGAAAGAAGAAAAGGTAATGTATGATTTTAGAAGTCTATATTTTTATGCAGTATATTATGTGATTATTGGTATTGGGATGGCAATATTGCTATTAAAAAAGAAAAAAAGCCTTAGAGGAAAAAGAAAAAAAGACGATGTATTGGAGATACTTTTGTATACAATAGTGCTGATTTTCTGTGTGGATAATACAGTTAGTATGTGTTCAGCTATTCACTCGCCTGTAATTAAGCAGTATCAAGGCATATATGTGGGGGGGCACAGAGGAATGGTGGAATTTGAAAAATCAAAAGATAGTGACTATGAAGATTCTTTTTATATACCACTGCTTTTGAGAGGAAGAATGTGTGCTGGGGGTTTTCAAAAGGAAGAAAAATATAAATTATATTATGAAGAAAGAACAGAAGTACTTGTAAAAATTAAAAAAATTTCATAATAAAGGAAAGACTTATGAGAAGACTGTGGGAATGTAAAGATTGGAGTAAGTATATAGACACGAACAGGCGAACTGGGATCAGACAACGGTTCGATGCAGGAGTAGATAAAGAAGTGCATAGAGCGTGCAAAGAATATATTGCCTGGCTTAGAACACAATATGATTTTCCTGTAAGAGTTCCAATATATTTTAAAGAGCGGGAATACATTGTCACTTCAAAAGGAGAACAGTGTTCAGCACTCTTTTTTGGACCTTATGATAAATCGGAAGAACCATATATAAAAGTGGCAGTGGGTGATTATCCGAAGCTGTTAAGAGAATGTGAGGATAAAGATGATGCATTAGCAGCAAATTTATATTCTATTACACATGAACTTTCACATTATTTTCAATGGGTTAAAGACCTTTATCTGGATGATGATCCGAAACGTGAACGACAGGCAATATATTATGCAAGAGAAATTGTTTTGGATTATGCAGAGACACGAGAGCATCCGTAACAAGAGAAGCAGTCAGGAAACAATCAGGAGGATTCCCGGGAAAACGGGAATCCTCCTATCTACTTAAGCATAAAATCCCGGATTATATCAAATGACGCCGGCCCAACTTCCAGAACGGCTTTGTGAAACCGTATCTGTAAAAATTCACTGCCCCATTTTTTCATAGCATCTTTTTTTAGTTCCAGAAATTCCAGATATCCAATATAGTATTTCAGATAATTCGCGGGATCTGCGATGATCAGGTCGTAGATATCTTCGATCGTTCCGGCATCGGATATTCCATAAGTGCGGAAGAATTCTGTAGCATCGGCGAGTTTCCAGCCGTCATAATGGATGCCCATGTCAGCAAGTGCGTACAGACCGAGGATGACAGATGCATTTCGCTGGAAGAGTGTGGCCTGTTCTTTGGAAAGGGAAGAAAAGTAGTAACTGAGCATTTCGCTATAAGTGGCCCAGCCTTCGGTGTAGCCGCTATAATTCAGAACACAGCGGATGGGATCTGGATTAAGACTGGCATAATATACATTCTGATACAGGTGTCCCGGATATCCCTCGTGGGCGAGCGTTGTGAAGAGGGACAGATTATCTGTAATATGTCCATTATTGATATAGATGACATTTTCAGAAGTATTATCAATGGCTGGTATCATATAGAATGCAGGGCTTAAATATTCTTCCATAGACTTCTGGACGTATTTCACCTGTGTATGAATCTTCGGACACGGTGGAAAAGTCTTAGTAATCTTGCCTGATAATGTGGATAAGATTTTTTCCGGAGTCAGATTATCAAGCTTCGTGCCCTGAGAACTGAAGATGTCAGATGTCGGAGAAGTATTTTCTGTAGTATCTGAGGATGATTGTGAAGAAGAGGAAGTATCGTTCGTGTTGTGTGAAGAAGATTGCGAAGATGCATCGTTCGTATTATGTGAAGAAGACTGTGAAGAAGCATCGGATGAGTCATTACTGAGGATCCGCTGCATAGCCGTCAGATCAGAAAGAATCTGTGCATTCGTAAGTTCCTGCAGTTGTGTGATGCTGCGGGATGAGCCGGTTTCACTTTTTACCAGATATTCGTAATAAGTCCTGCCATTTGGAAGGTAGCAGAGCCCGTTGTTATTCTTGCCGGAGTCCCGTAGGGCGGTAAGTCCGGTGATCAGCTGTTCGTAAGCAGGAAAGATGTATTTTTGTATGTAGGAGGAATTAATCTCGGTGTAGGATTTCCGCTGGTCATCCGTAAGAGAAGCGTCTTTGGAAGATGCCAGTTCATCCAGACGGCTAACGAAAGAAGAATACAGATAGTTACTTTCCTTTAGATTCACAAAATCCTGACATTCTTTGATAATGGAATCTGCCGTGTAAGAAGCCATGAATAACCCGGATTCGGCCTTGGTCTGTTCAAAGTTCAAAAGAGAACGGAAATATTCCGGCGTCTTTGTAAGGAGCTTCAGATAATGATCAACATCCGTAGTATTATAAAAACGGTACTCGGACAAAATGACCGGAAGCTGGGACTGGGTTCCGGTCAGTGGGGCGAATGGTTCGTCATAAAGTGTGTAAGGGGCCAGATTGGAGGCGGATTCCAGGTAGTCATTTAAGACGTCGTAAGTCAGCTGATTCTTTGAAGAAAGGGCGTGCTTGTTGTATGCATGAAGCTTTGTCTGTTCATTTTCGATACTTGCACGGACAAGCCCGGGATCGGTGACACATTGTCCATATGTAATGGGGATATTTTTGATGCCATAGGAGGATGGATTTTTTAATGTGTAGTGAAGTGTGATGGTGTTGCCGCTGATTTCCTGTCGGAAAAGGGCTGATGTATATTTTGAAAATGACTGATCGGTAGTTGGGTGAAGATGTGGGAGCAGGATCAGAAGAAGTAGTGACGTGATGAGAGGAATCAGGAGCATCCGGATGGATTTCCGCTTGATCTGTTTCAGGAGATGTTGCATAAAAAGGCCCCATACAAATAATTTATTATTATTTATATGGGGATGTTTTTTCAAATATGCATGACATATATCAGCAGTGCTAGAGAGTGTCTGAAAAATGCTTTCTGCAAGATATATCTCCCACAAAGTGTGGCATGTAGATTGCAGGAATGATTTTTCGGAAGATGTGGTATCAGATGCTGTAGTATTTCTGCTTGTGGCTAATTAGAGTCCGGTAATCAGCTCCACGATAAATACACCAAGGCAGGCAAATATCGACACCTTAAGCAGGCTTTTTCCTTTATATGCAAGCACGATTGCAATGATGAATCCGGCCCATGCCGACCAGATATTAGCAGTCGCACTAAGAATCGCCGGAAAGGTCATAGCTGCCAGTGTCACATAAGGCACATAATATAAGAACGATTTAATATAGGTGCTTTTGATCTCTTTGCGGATCAGTGTCAGCGGAAGCATACGGATCAGGTAAGTAACCGCCGCCATAACAAATATATAGATATAAATATTATGATTCATGGTGAGCGCCCTCCTTTGTATTGTTAACGGAACTATTGCCGCCGTTTAATTCGCCTGCTTCTTCCAGTTCATCGTACTCATCTTCCTTAACCGGGAAGAAGTAAGCAGCGATTCCGGCAATGATTAAAGTAATGATAATAATACGGAATCCGGATGAGATGTTCTTAAGTCCGGGTGTCTTATCGAATAATAAGCTAGCTGCCATGGAAATCACCACAACGCCTGCAAGCACACGGTTGTTGCGCGCCGGTGGAATAATGATCGCAAGGAACATACCATAGAGTGCAACGCTGAGTGCGCTGACAACACGTGCCGGCAGGATACTTCCAGACAGAGCTCCAAGAAATGTTCCAAGTACCCATCCGAATACGGAGATAAATATAACACCATAGGAATAAAACGGACTTAATTTACCGCCCTTGCAGACCGTGACACCAAAGATCTCATCCGTCACACCGTATGCAACCAGGAACCGGTGGATCAGAGGTGCTTCTGGATCAATCTTCTGTGAGAGCGCACAGGACATCAGGCAGTATCTTAAGTTGATGATCAGCTGTGTGATGGCCATCTCTATAAAAGAAGCCGCCGATGTGATCAGCGACAGTCCTGCAAACTGCCCGGCACTGGTCACATTAGTAAGTGAGATCAGAACTGCATCAAAGATCGATATACCGACCTTTTTCGCCATGATACCAAATGTAAATGAAACCGCTATGTATCCAAGACAGATCGGTATCCCGTCTTTGAAACCAGCGGTAAAGTGTTGTCTTCTGGTCATAATAAAATCCCCAATCTTATGTATATTTTCTATGATTTCATACCGAGAATATTATAAGCTTTCTGGAGGGGAGCGTCAATGATGTGAAGAGTGGAAATATGGGAGACATCAGGAACAAAACCATACACTATGAAAATGAATAGTGACTTATAAATTTACTAATATCTTCCAAATCAAAAGCGGATCCGTTAACATGAATACACCAGATAACATATGAAAAAGGTACAAACAGGAGGTATATACAATGTTAAATGAATCAGTCATCAAAGTCTTAAAAAATGGTATGTGGGATCTCGCAACATGTGCAGACGGAGAGCCAAATGTAGTCCCGGTTGCATTCAAAGATGTGACAGAGGATGGAAAACTTGTTGTAGGAGATGTCTTCCTTGAGACAACATTAAAGAACATTCAGAAGAACGGTGGAAAGATTGCAATCTCAGCATACGACGCCCAGAGCCTGGAAGGATATCAGATTAAAGGAACGGCAGAGTATGTGACAGAAGGAGAAGTCGTAGATACATTTAAAGCAATGGTTGAAAAGATGTTCAACGGTGCAGCGACCGCAAAAGGAGCACTTGTGATCATAGTTTCGAAAGTAATCGTTACTACTCCGGGAGCAGATAACAAGAAAGAAATCTAGAGGACACGGTTCACGGCAGATAAGTAACATACTAATAAATTTGATAGTTACTTCAAAAAAAGATCGCCTTCAAGCTATAATTTATGGAAGATAGCTTGAAGGTGATTTTGGCATATAGAAATGTGGAAGAGAATTGCCAGCTACAGGAATATCTTACCAGCACTTATGGGAATGCTTTATTTAAGAAAGACAGAATCGTCGCAAATCGTTTGCAACAAAAAGTAGAATCGTTGCAAATAATCTGCAACGAAAACAAAAATCGTTGCAAATCATTTGCGACGATTCTATAATATAAAATAAGGAAACTATTTAAAGGTATGAAATATGACGTATATGAAAGGCAGGAGAGATATAAGTGCTGAGGGAAATGAAAACTTTAGAATATAAAGAAAATATGCAATCCGGAACATTTATGAAAACGGTAAGTGCCTATGCCAATTATGGAGATGGACAGATTATATTTGGCGTCCGGGATAATGGAGAAGTTGTGGGAATAGATGATCCGGTTACAGCATGTCTGAACTTAGAAAATAAGATAAATGATAGTATGAATCCAGTGCCGGAATATTCGATAGAAATAGAAGAATCTCTTGTGAAACTTTATGTATATGAAGGAAAATATAAGCCATATTTGTACAAAGGAAAGGCATACAGGCGTAATGATTCAGCAACAATTGAAGTTGGAAGGCTGGAATATAACCGGCTGGTTTTAGAGGGGAGAGATCAATCATTTGAGGAACTGACTTCGGAAGAGCAGGATTTGTCATTTCATGATCTGGAACAAAGACTTATACGGATTATGGGGATTCAGGAACTGAATAAGGATATATTAAAAACGTTGGAATTATTTACAGATGCATATGGATTTAATAATGCAGCTGCGCTGTTGGCGGATCAAAATGTATTTCCGGGAATAGATATCATACGATTCGGGAAAGACATTGATGAAATTATGGAGCGGAAGACATTTGAAAACCGTTCTATATTACAAGAGCTGGATTATTGTATGGAAATGTTCCGGACATATTATCAATATGAAAAAATAGAAGAAACGGAAAGAAAAATAGTAGAAAAAATTCCGGAGAAAGCATTTCGTGAGGCAATTGCGAATGCTTTAGTACATCGTGTCTGGGATATCAGGGCAGCAATTAAGGTAAGCATGTATGAAGACAGAATAGAAATCAGTTCACCGGGTGGTCTGCCGGCAGGAATGGGTAAAGAAGAGTATTTGCATGGACAGATATCGATTTTAAGAAATCCTATTATTGGAAATGTATTCTTCAGATTGAAGATTATAGAAAAATTTGGCACGGGCATTATGAGGATTAATTACGCATATGAAGATGCATTGTGCAAGCCGGACTATCAGGTGTTCGAAAACTCCATTAAAGTAGTATTGCCGGTTATAGAAAAGAAACCAAATCTGACAATAGAGGAAAAAAATATCCTGGATGTGCTCAAAAGAGAAGCTGTTTTAACAAGAAAGCAGATTGAAAAGCAGACATCTTTAGGAAAAGATAAGTCGATCAGAGTATTGAATTCGTTAATAGAGAAGAAAATGGTTGAAAAGCTTGGGGCTGGCAGAGGTGTGAAATACAGATGCCGATAGGTCGTAGTTTAAAGGCAGCACTTGTGTTAGACCTTGACATCCCGCCCGCTTATATGCTACGATTTACATTACGAATGGATATATGAAAAACGCAGTGATGAAGAGAGTATGTAGCAGGAAATCTTACAGAGAATCCCGTAAACTGCCGGTGATAGAAAGGCAGTCTGTTGCTGAGAGGGACAGGTGGAACGTTACAGAAGATGGCTTACTGAGCGGTGTGGATGAGCATTGATGAGTGTGGATAAAACAGATAAAGATGTAAGTTCACGAAGGGCTCCGCCCTTTATAGCGGTAAGGTGTGGTATAGACAAAGCACATATTTACAGATACATGAAGAATGTAATATATCTGCAAAAAATGTATAGATATACTTCACCAGCAGAGGTCATTTGCCGTGAGGCAGATGGTGAATGGAAGTGGTAACACGGATTTTCGTCTTCCCTGGGATTTATGAACTATAACAGAAGTTATGAGGAGTGAATGCAGGGGAGATTTTTTATACTAGAGAGTGTCTTGAGACAGGCTCTAAAGTACACAAGAGAAGTTACCGGCGGCAGGTTCTTTTGTATACCAAAGTATGCAAGAAAAGTCCGGGATCCGGTTCAGAAAGCTGTTGAGACGTTAAAAGAAAACAGAAGTTGAAAACCATATATTCAGGAAACATAAAAGGAGAGAGAAAAAACATGTGTGAAAAATGTAATAAAGGAAAATATTATATTACAACAGCAATCGCTTATGCATCAGGCAAACCGCACATCGGTAACACATACGAGATCGTGCTGGCAGATGCCATCGCAAGATATAAAAGAAGTCAGGGATACGATGTATTCTTCCAGACAGGAACAGATGAACATGGACAGAAGATCGAGCTGAAAGCAGACGAAGCGGGTATTACACCAAAGGAATTCGTTGACAATGCAGCAGGTGAGATCAAGAAAATCTGGGATCTGATGAACACATCTTATGACAAATTCATTCGTACAACAGATGAAGATCACGAAGCACAGGTTAAGAAGATTTTCAAAAAACTGTACGATCAGGGAGACATTTACAAAGGAGCATACGAAGGAATGTACTGTACTCCATGCGAGTCTTTCTGGACAGAGTCTCAGTTAGTAGACGGTAAATGCCCGGACTGCGGACGTGAATGTAAGCCTGCAAAAGAAGAGGCATATTTCTTCAAGATGAGCAAATATGCAGACAGACTGATCAATTATATCAATGAGCATCCAGAGTTCATCCAGCCTGTATCACGTAAAAATGAAATGATGAATAACTTCCTGCTTCCGGGACTTCAGGATCTGTGCGTATCCAGAACATCCTTCAAGTGGGGAATCCCGGTAGACTTCGATCCAAAACATATCGTATACGTATGGCTTGATGCGCTGACCAACTATATCACAGGAATCGGATATAACTGTGACGGAGAAAGCACAGAACAGTTTAATAAGAACTGGCCTGCAGACCTTCATCTGATCGGAAAAGATATCATCCGTTTCCATACGATTTACTGGCCAATCTTCCTGATGGCACTGGATCTTCCACTTCCAAAACAGGTATTCGGACATCCATGGCTTCTGCAGGGCGACGGTAAGATGAGTAAATCCAAAGGAAATGTACTTTACGCAGATGAGTTGGTTGATTTCTTCGGAGTAGATGCAGTACGTTACTTTGTGCTTCACGAGATGCCATTTGAAAATGATGGTGTGATCTCATGGGAGCTGATGGTAGAGCGTATGAACTCTGACCTTGCTAATACACTTGGAAACCTGGTGAACAGAACCATTTCAATGACAAATAAATATTTCGGCGGTGTTGTAACAGATAAGGGTGTTGCCGAGACAGAAGAAGAAAAGGCTGTCGATGCAGATCTTAAGGCTGTAACAGAAGATACACCGAAGAGAGTCGATGCGAAGATGGATGAGCTGCGTGTCGCAGATGCGATCACAGAGATCTTCGTATTGTTCAAACGCTGCAACAAATACATCGACGAGACCATGCCATGGGCACTTGCAAAGGATGAGGCTAAGAAAGACCGTCTGGAGACAGTTCTCTACAACCTGATCGCGAGCATCAAAGCAGGTGCAAAACTTCTGGAATCATTCATGCCAGAGACATCTGAGAAGATTCTTGCACAGCTTGGAGACGGAAAAGTAACAGAGAAACCAGAGATTCTTTTCGCAAGACTGGATGTGAATGAGGTTATGAAAAAAGTAGAAGAACTTCATCCACATGTAGAAGAAAAAGAAGAGGAAAAAGAAGAAGCAGATGAAGAAGTAATCGACATCGAAGCAAAACCAGAGATCACATTCGATGATTTCGGAAAGATGCAGTTCCAGGTTGGTGAGATCATCGCTTGCGAAGAAGTGAAAAAATCCAAGAAGCTTCTCTGCTCACAGGTTAAGATCGGAAGCGAAGTAAAACAGATCGTATCCGGAATTAAGAAACACTACTCAGCAGAAGAGATGGTTGGTAAGAAGGTTATGGTTCTTGTGAACTTAAAACCTGCAAAACTTGCCGGAGTATTATCTGAGGGTATGTTGCTGTGTGCGGAAGATGCAGAAGGTAATCTTGCACTTATGACACCGGAGAAGAACATGCCGGCTGGTGCAGAGATCTGCTAATATATATAAGAAAACAAGGACGGAGGATTGCGAAAAATCCCCCGTTCTTTTGTGTACGCCTTGCGTTCGGAAGAAACGGCCAGTGGCAGGTTCTATAAATCTCTTTCACACAACTATATGATGTGCCTGGCATGTGAGTTATCCACATGATGTGGATAAGTCTGTGGATAACCTTGGGATAAGGGTGGGATAACCATGAAAATCCTTGGGATAACGTGTGGAAAAGAAGAGATGATATTTAGGATAAGATATAAAGTATGAAGACCGGGCAGGTGAAAAATGTCCCGGATGCGGAGGATATATGATATTTGATACACATGCACATTATGATGATGAGCAGTTTAATGAAGACAGAGAAGAATTATTAAATTCTATGAAAGAACAGGGAGTAGGAACCATTGTGAATGTCAGTGCAGCGTATGATTCATGTGAGAAGGTTGTTGCGCTTGCGGAACAATATCCGTTTATGTATGCGGCAGTTGGAATCCATCCGGATGAGGTTGGAAGTCTGAATGAAGAGACATTTGCAAAGATGAAAGAGTTATTCAGATATGAAAAGGTTGTCGCAGTAGGCGAGATCGGTCTGGATTATTATTGGGACAATGAGCCAAGAGACATACAGAAAAAGTGGTTCATAAGACAGCTGGAACTTGCAAGAGAGCTGGATCTTCCGGTACTGATCCATAGCAGGGAAGCGGCGGAAGATACGATGAATATTGTGAAAGAACATGCATCGGATCTGAGCGGAGTTATTCATTGCTATTCTTATTCAAAAGAGATGGCAAGGGAATATGTCAAGATGGGCTATTATATTGGTGTCGGTGGTGTTGTGACATTTAAAAATGCGAAGAAGCTAAAGGAAGTTGTAGAAGAAATTCCATTAACTTCGATCGTACTGGAGACCGACTGCCCATACATGGCACCGGAGCCAAACCGCGGAAAGAGAAATAACTCTGCATACATCCGCTATGTGGCGGAAAAGATTGCAGCGTTAAAGGGACTGACTTACGAAGAAGTAGTAGAGCAGACGGAAAAGAATGCAAGAAAGATGTACCGGTTGTAGCCTGATGAAGAAAATATATAGATAATCTATTCTATTTTATAATCAATTAGGGGAGTAAGAAGAATTGATTTTCTATGTAGAAATCGTTAAACTAAAATTATAAAAATCACGTTACTATGTACAAAATGTATGAGCAGTAACATTGCAGAAATACCATGTCTGCGAAAAGCTTACATATAGAAAAGTCTGAACGTAGAAAAGTCTGAACGAAAAAGGACGAAGTTAAAAAGCGAAAACAGGAGGAAATCATATGGCAGCAAAAGTTACAGATTTAAGAAGCGCATTAAAGATGTTAGAAGATATGCCGAGACAGCTGATTGAAACAGACGTAGAAGTAGAACCAATGGCAGAACTTTCCGGTGTATACCGTCACATCGGAGCAGGCGGAACCGTTATGCGTCCGACAAAAGAAGGTCCGGCAATGATATTCAATAACGTAAAGGGTCATCCGGGGGCAAGAGTTGCAATCGGTGTTCTTGCAAGCAGATCCAGAGTAGGCGCACTCCTTGAATGTGATCCGAAAGATCTTGGAAAGAAATTATATCACAGCGTGGACAATCCGATCCTTCCTGTATTATCAGAAGAAGCAGCACCATGTCAGGAAGTGGTACACAAAGCGACAGATCCTGATTTTGACTTATATAAGTTAGTTCCGGCACCGACCAACACACCGGTTGATGCAGGACCGTATATTACTCTTGGAATGTGCTATGCGTCACATCCGGATACAGGAGAAAGCGATGTAACTATTCACAGACTCTGCATCCAGAGCAAAGATGAATTATCCATCTTCTTTACTCCGGGAGCACGTCATATCGGGGCAATGGCAGAACGTGCAGAAGAACTTGGACAGCGTCTGCCGATTTCAATCAGTATCGGAGTAGATCCTGCGATTGAGATCGGATCTTGCTTTGAACCACCTACAACTCCAATGGGATATGATGAGCTGGCAGTTGCCGGAGCACTCAGAGGAGAACCGGTAAAACTCTGTAAATGCCTGACAGTGAATGAACGGGCAATTGCCAATGCAGAGTATGTCATAGAAGGAGAAGTTATCCCGAATGTAAGAGTGCAGGAAGATCAGAACAGTCATACCGGTTACGCTATGCCTGAGTTCCCGGGATACACAGGACCGGCCAGTGACCAGTGCTGGATGATCAAAGTTACAGCCGTAACACATAGAAAGAACCCGATCATGCAGACCTGTATCGGACCAAGCGAAGAACATGTATCTATGGCCGGAATTCCTACAGAAGCAAGTATCTACGGAATGGTAGAAAAAGCAATGCCGGGGAGACTTCAGAATGTATATTGTGCATCCGCAGGTGGTGGAAAATATATGGCAGTTCTGCAGTTTAAGAAATTAACAGCCAGCGATGAAGGAAGACAGAGACAGGCAGCGCTTCTGGCGTTCTCTGCATTCAGCGAACTGAAACATGTATTCCTGGTAGATGAAGATGTAGACTGCTTTGATATGAGCGACGTACTCTGGGCAATGAACACAAGATTCCAGGGAGATGCAGATATCATCACAATTCCGGGAGTCAGATGCCACCCGCTGGATCCATCGAATGATCCGAGCTGTTCGGGAAGCATCCGTGATCATGGAATTGCATGCAAGACAATCTTTGACTGTACCGTTCCATATGATCAAAAAGACAGGTTCAAACGTGCGCAGTTCATGGACGTAGATCCGACTCACTGGGTGAAATAAGATGAGCAGAAAAAGAATCGTCGTAGCAGCAACCGGTGCCAGTGGACTTCCGATTTTGAAAATGTGTCTGCAGATCATAAAAGAAGATTCAGATTTTGAATCCATCTTAATCTTAAGTGACAGTGCAAAGATTACATTGCAGCAGGAAACGAATGACACAGTAGAAGAGATGGAAGCGCTTGCAGACCATATATGTGATGCAAAAGATATCGGCGCAGGACCGGCCAGTGGATCATTCCGCACAGAGGGAATGCTGATCGTGCCATGCAGTATGAAGACAGTCGCCGGAATCCATAGTGGTTATGCAGACAATCTGATTCTTCGTGCGGCAGATGTGACAATCAAGGAGCAGCGGACGTTGGTTCTTGCAGCCAGAGAGACGCCTCTTAGTGCAATCCATCTCCGCAATCTTTCCGAGCTTGCTATGATTCCGGGAGTCCGGATCATACCGCCGATGATGACATTTTACCATCAGCCGGAGAACATCGAAGAAATGACATATCATATCGCGGCAAAGCTCGTGGAACCATTCGGAATCGAAGCGAAAGAATATTGTCGTTGGACAGGGCTTGCGTAGAGAAGGGAGCATTACCGTATGGATACCGAGAACTTCTGGAAAATAAAGAAAAAACTTACATTTACGGACATCTGTGTAGAAATCCGCAGACTTGGCAGTGATTATCATATATTAGTAAGCGGCGGGGAGCGCCCACATGTCGGTTGTACAGTCCTTGCGGTTCCAAGACCGTCCCTTGACGGCAGCGGCAGGATGAGCAGCACGGCATCGGTACTGAACGTGACGGGACATAAGGACGAGGAAGTATGCCGTTATCTTGCTGAGAAGGTATCGGCAGGAAAGAAGGCAACCGTGGTGTGCACCGGAGGTATTCACATGGATGGAATCACGAAAGAACAGATTGCGGAAATTGTAAAAGCGATGCAGATAATTGCAGTGGAAATCGTGGAAAAGTAAAAAAGATAAAGGATATAAGTAAGGGCGTAGGAAGAATTCTGCGTCTTTACTTATATGCATTTGTAAGGAGCTGTCAGTGGCAGTAACGGTTGTGTTACAGATTATAACACCGTCCGTTTATACATATTTCATTTTTTATCGCTATCAATCCCCGCAAAATTATTGTATAATGATGAATAATCGCTACAGTTTACAGACTAAAGTGTATTTGAAAAGGCTTGAATTGTAGTGGAAAGTTAGGAAATAAGATGATACGTGGGAGGAATCATGAAAGAACCAACGTTAGGAAATCCGCAGAATACTATAGAAGTTCTGCAGAAATATAATTTTTCATTTCAGAAAAAATTCGGTCAGAATTTCCTGATCGATACACATGTATTAGATAAGATCATTCAGTCAGCAAGTATCACAAAAGAGGATATGGTATTGGAGATCGGACCGGGAATCGGAACGATGACACAGTATCTGGCGCAGGCAGCAGGGAAGGTAATTGCAGTTGAGATTGATAAGAACTTAATCCCTATCCTTGAGGATACCTTAAGTGGATATGATAACGTAAGAGTGATCAACGAAGACGTCTTAAAGCTGGATCTTAAGAAGATCGCAGACGAAGAAAATGGCGGAAAACCGGTCAAAGTGGTAGCAAATCTTCCGTATTATATTACGACACCGATTATCATGGGACTTTTCGAGAATCATGTTCCGGTTGAGAGCATCACAGTTATGGTGCAAAAAGAAGTTGCAGACCGCATGCAGACCGGGCCTGGAAGTAAAGATTACGGCGCATTATCCCTGGCTGTGCAGTATTATGCAGAACCATATATTGTGGCAAATGTCCCGCCGAACTGCTTTATGCCAAGACCGAAGGTGGGATCGGCAGTAATCCGCCTGACCTGTCACAAAGAAAAGCCGGTACAGGTGCAGGATGAAAAGCTGATGTTCAATATTATCCGGGCGTCTTTTAACCAGAGAAGAAAAACGCTGGCAAATGGACTGAAAAATGCGGCGACATTAGATTTTACAAAAGAAGAGATTGAAGCAGTGATCGATACACTTGGCAAAGGTGCAAGCGTAAGAGGAGAGGCACTGACACTGGAAGAATTTGCCAAATTGAGCGATGCATTGTCTACAGCCAGAAAGTAGGAATTGAAAATTTTATATGATGCTGTGAGTGCCAAAAGTAAATTTGGCTATGCACTGATATATGACCAATAACTCAAGACATCAGCGAGAACAGGAAAGGATGATGACGATGGATAGAAATGAACAGACATTATTTGAAGTAACACCGGAAATCAGTCGTTTTGCAGAATTATGTGAGAAAAATAATGCGATAGACAAAGACTTGTATACAAAGTATGAAGTAAAGAGAGGTCTCCGCGATCTGAACGGAAAAGGTGTCCTTGCGGGACTTACGAACATTTCCGACGTATGTGCGAAAAAGATTGTGAACGGTGAAGAAGTACCGTGCGCAGGAAGACTTTACTACCGCGGATATAACATCAAAGACCTGGTACAGGGCTTCTTAAAAGATAAGCATTATGGGTTTGAAGAAATCTCGTACCTGCTGTTATTTGGAGAGCTGCCGAACCAGGCAGAATTACAGACCTTTCATGATACACTGGTAGAGAGAAGAACACTGCCACCGACATTCGTGCGTGACGTTATCATGAAGGCACCGAGCCGAGATATGATGAATAGTCTTTCCAGATCGATCCTGAGTCTGTATACCTATGATCCACATGCAGACGATACATCGATTCCGAATGTACTGCGTCAGTGCCTGAATCTGATCAGCCAGTTCCCGATGCTGATGGTCTATGGATATCATGCATATAATTACCGTATGGGAGAAGACCTGTTCATCTATGCGCCGTCTCCGGAATTATCGACAGCAGAGAATATTCTGATGATGTTAAGAGAGAATAAAAAATATACCAAACTGGAGGCAAAAATCCTGGATATGGCACTGGTTCTTCACATGGATCATGGCGGCGGTAATAACTCAACATTTACAACCCACGTGGTAACTTCATCCGGAACCGATACGTATTCTACGATCGTTGCAGCGATGGCTTCATTAAAAGGACCAAAGCACGGCGGGGCCAATATCAAGGTTACGCAGATGTTTGACGATATGATGGGAAAAGTAAAAGACTGGGAAGATGACGACGAAGTGCGCCAGTATCTGAATGACCTGCTGGATAAGAAAGCATTTGACCAGAAGGGACTGATCTATGGAATGGGACATGCGATTTATTCCGTATCCGATCCAAGAGCAGACATTTTCAAAAAGTTCGTAAAACAGCTGGCCAGAGAAAAGGGCTGTGAGAAAGAATATGCACTGTACGAAAAAGTAGAGCACATGGCACCAGAGGTAATTGCCGAAAAACGTAAGATTTACAAAGGTGTTAATGCAAATGTAGATTTTTACAGTGGTCTGGTCTATCGTATGCTGGATCTGCCGCCGTCACTTTATACACCAATCTTTGCTGCGGCACGTATTGTCGGATGGAGCGCACACAGACTGGAAGAGCTTAAGAATGTAGATAAGATTATTCGTCCGGCATACAGACCGCTGGCAGAGTACAAAGAGTATGTCAGAATGGATGATAGATAATGAAGCATGAATTTTATTATACGTCCCGGGATGCTGTGACAAAGATCCATGCGATCGAATGGATTCCGGATGGAGAGGTAAAAGGTATTTTGCAGATTTGTCATGGTATGGTGGAATACATCGACCGGTATGATGACTTTGCAAAATATATGACTGCACAGGGATACTATGTGGTCGGACACGACCATCTGGGACACGGACAATCCGTGCAGACAGAAGGAGACCTGGGATATTTTGATGAGCACAAAGGGAATCAATATGTGATCGGGGACATTTATCAATTACAGGAGATGACCAGAAAGAAATATCCGGAAGTGCAGTATTTTATGCTGGGGCATAGTATGGGCTCCTTCTTGCTCAGACAGTATCTGACCATGTATGCAGGTGGTCTTTCCGGTGCAATTATCATGGGAACCGGGCATCAGAGCTTACTGACGCTTAGTGCTGGAAGGATGGTCTGTCGGATCATAGCTGCCTTCAAAGGATGGAAATATAGAAGCAAATTCGTAGACAATCTGAGCTTTGGCGGATTCAACAAGAAGTTCGAACCGGGAGAAACATCAAAAGATTGGATTACTTCGGATAAAGAAAAACGGGATGAATATGTAAAAGATCCGCTGTGTTCTTATACATTTACACTAGGAGCGTATTACCAGATGTTCACAGGAATGAAGGTTGTGGTGAGACCAGAGAGCATGAAACGGATTCCGAAGTCACTTCCGGTATTATTTACAGCCGGAGCAGATGACCCGGTAGGTGCATTTGGAAAGAGCGTGACGCGGGTATATGAAAAATATAAGGCTGCGGGAATTAAGGACGTGTCGATCCATCTATATGAAGGAGACCGGCATGAGATTCTGAATGAAGTTGACCGTAAGAATGTATATCAGGACATTTTGGAATGGATTGAGAAAAGAAATAAATAAAAGAAAATGTAAAAAGCTTTGCGGAGGGTAACTTTCGCAGAGCTTTATTTTTTTTAATATTTAAAAACATATTGTATTATTTGTATTACTGTGTATAATACAAAATAAGAAGGAAGAAAGGAGCGGTCACTATGATCATCAAGATAAATATGAAATCCGAGATCCCAATCTATCTCCAGCTTCGCAATCAGATTGTGATGGGAATCGGAAAAGGTGAATTTGAAGAAGGAGAACTGCTTCCAACAGTACGTCAGATGGCAGCAGATCTTGGAATCAACAATATGACGGTAAGCAAAGCATATCAGCTGTTAAAATCCGAAGGATTTATCGAAACAGACAGAAGACGCGGAACGGTCATCTGCATTCCCGGATACGAAGGAGGAGACAGACAGGAAGAATTCCAGGAAAAGTTAGAAGAAGAACTGGAACTTCTGAGCGCAGAAGCAAAAATCCGCGGGATGAGCTATAAGGATTTCCTTGAGTACTGCAGACAGGCATTTGGAAGAATGGAGGTGGCAGCAGAATGAGTATGGCAATTGTATTTTTACTCGTGGATCTTTTTACGGTGGGGATTACCTATGGAGTGTATGGCAGAAAGACCCAGTATTATGAAGGCATGATCTTAGGGATACATATGGAAGAAAAGTATGCCAGAGGTGAGATGGTAACTTCATTTATCAACGATTATAAGAAAAAGTTGAAGAAATTTTATCTGTGGAATACAATCATAGGCATACTGGTCTGTGGACTGTGTTTCTGGTATTTCTCGATCTTTATGATCCTGTGGTGCATATGGCTGATAGAAATCATGGGAGGCGCCGTCTATCTCATTTTCCGTAATCACAGAAGATTATACGATATGAAAGTGGCAAATGGATGGGGCTCGGAAGAAGGCGGCTGGATGACGGCAACGGATACCAAACTTTTAACGGCTGGAAAAAGAGCAGCGCTTCCATTGTGGATGCATGTGATTCCATTACTTGCACTGCTGGCACCGTTATTATCAGAACAGGTGAGAACCGCTTTGAGAGAGGTGCAGGGAATATCCATTATAGAAGGAACAAATATTGCTGTATGGGCAACATTTTTATTCTGCGGTTGGATATTCCAGCGGGAAAGAATGAAAGTATACAGCGAAGATTCCCAGGTGAACCAGAAGATCAACTGTATGGAGAAAAAGTACTGGTCATGGTCATTTTTTATAGCAAATATATGCAATGCTATTGCAGGACTTTATCTTTTATATACGGGTGTAAAGACGCATTGGATTTCAAATCTGGATGTTGCAATCTATTCCGGAGTTATGGTATTGATTGTAGCAGGAATGTTCGCAGGGTATGTTTTATTGAAGAAAGCAAAGAACAGAATTCTGCAGGAAGATAAGACGCCGATGTATGTTGACGATGATTATTACTGGCGAAATGGCTGGTATGCCAATCCGGATGATCCGCGTCTGTTCGTACAGGACCGGTTTAATGGAATGAATTATACAACAAATCTGGGAAAACCAGTAGGAGTTTATATGACAGTCGGGGTTTTGGTGGGAACGGTTATTCTGTTAATATGGGTCTGCATCATGATGCTTCGGATGGATTTTATCCCGGTACATCTGGCAGATGCGGGAGACCGTTTTGAAATTACATCGGGATATACAGACACAGAGATTAAAAAGTCAGATCTACAGTCGGTACAGCTTTTGGAAGATGGGCTTCCGGATGAACGTTTCAACAAGACAAATGGCTTGGCAGATGAAAAACACCTGCTTGGAAAGTTCGAAGGAAGCGAAACCGGATCATGCAGGATGTATATATGGTTGGATTCCCAGGAAGTGATTCAGATAAAAACGTCAAAATATACTATATTTTTAAATAGCAAGGATGAAGACCAGACAACCGAATGGTATGAATTATTAAAACAAGAAGAACAATAACTGAAATATCAGGACAATAAAGCTGGCCGCCGGAAGTTTCCTCCCGGCGGCCTTTTACTTTATGAGGGGGGTGATAGTTGTTATCCAACTATCTGAACGTATTATAATCAGAAAATGTGATGAAAGTATGTTCAATTTATAAAATTATCGTTTTTGTTGTTAAAACCACATTGGGGAAGGGGAAAAAGTATTATAGTAAGCTATATGGAGAGAATCAAGAAAGGAACGATAAGGCATGAGCATGATCAAAAATATCAGTAAAGCAGAAGTAGTAGTATTAAAAGACCAGGTAGCATATCAGGAAGGACAGGTAGTCAGTAAGACACTGGCACAGAATGATGCACTGAGTGTAACCTTATTCTCATTCGACAAAGGAGAAGAAATCAGTACACATGAATCCGGCGGGGATGCATTTGTAACATGTCTAGACGGAGTTGGCGAGATTACGATCGATGGACAGAAATATGAATTACATGAAGGCGAGTCCATTGTAATGCCTGCAAAGCACCCACATGCAGTACATGGAAAAGAACAGTTTAAGATGCTGCTGGTTGTAGTATTTTAAGGAGGATCAGAAGAGTTGGTCCGGGACAGTGCCCTGGACTTGCTGGTATTTGATAAAAGAACTTTATGCAACAAAAAAACTCTCCATACAGGAGAGTTTTTTTGTTGTTGTTATAATTACTAAAGGAATGAGAGTAAAGTATACACCGAAAGAGTGAGTTCGGTGTTTTACTTTATGAGGGGGGGTGATAGTTGTTGTTTATCAACTATCTGACATTAAGTATAAGAGACAAATATGTCTAAAGTATGTTAAAAGAATTAAAGAATTCGAAAAAATCTTAAGTAAAAATGAAAAACCTGAAAAGAGATCATTAAGCAGGCTTGGCAGCCAAAGAAAGTGTGCGTAAATGAGCTGTGATAATGTCAAAAAATTCGCCAGAAGTAGGGCGGTCATAAAGAGGTCGGAGAGCAATCTTTTCAAGCAGATGCTTGTTGCCATGCTCCCAGCATACTTTAATCACAGTCCGTATATTACGCTCCACGCTATAACAGGAAGTATTATAGTGCTTCGCAATATCAGGATAGAGATACTTGCTGACAAACAGGAGGTAGTTGTCGTCAGAAAGACAAAGTTTTGTTCCGTATATTAGATATCCAAAGCCTCTGTATGTAGCGCCAATTCCGAGAGAGCGGATTAGATATTCTATTTCTGGTTCATGCATTGTATTCATAGTATTCATAGTATTCCTCTTCCTTCTGGTTTATTAGTTTGATATTTACGCAGACTACAGGAAAGAATAAGAAAATATATATTTAGAAAAATTACCTTGTAATATAATATAAAACTCCAAAATCCGAAAAAAATGGAATTTCATATTTGGGCAAAATCTAATCATTTTCAGAATATCTTAAGAATTTATCGTATCAGACCTTAAAAAATACCTGTTATTCTTGTATAGTGATATTAGAGAATGTCTGAATGTATCTTAAAGGAGAGAAAAAAGAAATGTATAACATACTGGTATGTGATGATGATAAAGAAATTGTAGAAGCGATAGAAATCTATTTATCGCAGGAAGGGTACCGGATCCTGAAAGCATATGATGGAGAAGAAGTGCTGAAGGTAATGAAAAGTGAAAAAGTAGATCTTTTGATCATAGATGTAATGATGCCAAAGCTGGACGGAATAAGAACCACATTAAAGATCAGGGAAAATGAAAATATGCCAATCATCATCTTATCTGCAAAATCAGAAGACGCAGATAAGATACTGGGGTTAAATGTGGGTGCAGATGATTATGTTACGAAGCCGTTCAACCCATTAGAGCTGACTGCAAGAGTGAAGTCCCAGTTAAGACGCTATACACAGCTTGGAAGTTCTGTGACACAGGAAAATCAGGCAATCTATACGGTTGGCGGACTGATGATTAACGATGATCAGAAGGAAGTGACCGTAGACGGCGAGCCGGTGAAGCTGACACCGATAGAATATAATATCCTGTTACTGCTGATGAAGAATCAGGGAAAGGTATTTTCCATTGATCAGATATATGAAAATATCTGGAACGAGGATGCAATCGGGGTGGATAATACGGTGGCAGTACATATCCGTCATATCAGGGAAAAGATAGAGATCAATCCAAAAGAGCCGCGCTATCTGAAAGTGGTATGGGGCGTTGGCTATAAGATTGAAAAAATGTAAGAAAAGTTCTGACAGTAGAAAGGAGACACGATGAAATACAAGTGGTACCGTACTTGGCCGGCGAAGGTCATTTTAGTGATAGCGGCGCATATCCTTGCCATACTGATAGCAATCTGCTGCTTATGGGTGAGCCGTTACCCAATTCTGACACAGGAATTATTTGCACTTGATTCGGCAAAAGTATATGAGAACTCAGATAGTTTCTCAAAAGAAGTAGAGCTGGCGAATGAAAATGTGCTCGAAGAAGTCCGATATCTGAGTCTGTATGGGAAAAATGGAACATACGATGCGGATAAAGTCGTAGATGTGCCGGGTTATGTAGATAATGGAACGATATCGGGAAAAGATACAAGCGGATTATCCTACCGGCTGAATGATCTCTATGAATGGGGAAAACTGATCTCAACCACGGATGATTACGACTCGGAATTACAGAAACTTAAGAATAAAGACGGGATTATCGTATGCAAGCGTTCACAGGGAACGTATCACTATTATAAATATCAGGAATTCAAAGCTATGATTGACCGGGGAGAGTTATCATTTGTTGTAACCGGTGATAGTTCCGCAGATGAAATACTGGCAGAATTAAAGCAGGGTAAATATGATGAAGAAGGTGGAAGCAATGAATTAAAATTCCGCGGACTTCAGGATAAGGAAGGAAAAATTGTTTACATTAACTGTTGGAATTATGATGGTGTAAGACTCCTTGGTGAATATAAGACGGCAAGCGGGCAGACCGTTCTTGAGCTTGTGAATAATTCAGAACAATGGAACGGAAAGTTAAATGAAGTATACGAAAAGATTGAAAGCGCAGTCGGAAATATATATTACGATATTGATTCGCATATGGTGAATCAGGATACCTATAAAGAAGGAAATACGAATCTTACATATATGTATATAGACCTGGATAAAAATGTCGTGTATACGAACAAGAAAGCATACAGTAATTTTGCTGATTATGCGGAAAATCTAAAAGCACTCAAAAAATCCGGAAAATATATGATTATACATCCCCAGCTTTCGGGTTATGAAAGTAATATTAAAAAGATAAATAAAGAAGATTCCCAGGCGCAGGAGTGGAAATCATCGATGCCTTATTATGTGGATGCCAAGAATTATATCTATGCGGCAGCAGTAGATACATCCTATCCGGTAAAGGATAATTTTTATGAACAGAATCATATATTTGCAAAATACGGTACAAAGACAAAGATGATAGGAATCCTTGGAGTGGGAGCTCTGGCTGCGTACTTTGCAGTTCTTATCATGCTGACGATCGGTGCCGGAAAAGTTCCGGAAAATGAAGAAATCCATATGAACGGATTCGATCGTATGAAGACAGAGCTGGCAGCGCTGCTTGTAATTATGATATGGGCGGTACCGGCGGTTCTGGGTACCAGATTTGACTTTCTGACAGAGACGGATACCGATAGATTAAGATTTATGGTACCGGCAGTGAATAATAGCACGCAGTATCTACCGGAATTGTTGGTGGGATGTCTGCTGGCGGCATTTACCTGTGCGATGTTTCTGTGGGGATATCTGAGCCTGGTACGGCGGATAAAGGCCAAAACTGTATGGAAGAACAGCATTCTCAGATGGGGCCTGGTATTTCTGAGAGATATATACAGAAATATACGTTTCCTGTGGAAGACAATTATAGGATTTGCGGTGTTTTTTATATTACACTGGAGCTGTTATCTGTTCATATACTGGGCTGTAAATGATACCATTTTGCCTGCAAATCCAATGACAGTACTTCTCTTTGGTCTGGATGTGGCAGTGTTCATCTATCTGGTAGAACGGGCAAAAGGAATCGGGCAGATCAAGACTGGAATTGACAGGATTGCCGGAGGTGAAGTTGATTATCAGATACCGATACAGGGGTTGAAAGAAGAACAGCTTGAGATGGCAGAACAGATCAATTCAATCGGGGAAGGTCTGGATACGGCGCTGGCAAAGAACATGAAAAGTGAACGTCTGAAGACAGATCTGATCACAAATGTATCGCATGATATTAAGACACCGCTTACATCGATCATAAATTATGTAGATCTGTTAAAACAGGAGAATTTTGAAGATCCGAAGATTCAAAGATATATAGAAGTACTGGAGCAGAAATCACAGCGCCTTAAGACATTGACAGAAGATGTAGTGGAAGCTTCAAAAGTAAGCTCCGGAAATATCACACTGGAATTCATGAACATTAATCTGGTGGAAATGATCCAGCAGACGAGTGGGGAATTTGCGGAAAAATTCATGGCAAGAGAGCTTAAAGAGGTACTGAATCTTCCAAAGGAAGAAGTTATAATCCAGGCGGACGGAAGGAGACTCTGGAGAGTACTGTCCAATATTTATAATAATGCGGCAAAGTATGCAATGAAAGGAACCCGTGTGTATGCGGATCTCTGGAAAGAAAACGGAAAAGCATATTTCAGTCTGAAAAATATATCAGAACAGCCGCTGAATATCCCGGCAGACGAACTGACAGAGCGTTTCATCAGAGGGGATGTATCAAGAAGCACAGAAGGAAGCGGTCTTGGACTTTCTATTGCGCAGTCTCTGACAGAGATGCAGGGAGGAAAATTCGAGCTGTATCTGGATGGAGATCTATTCAAAGTGACAATTACATTTCCAAGTGAAGTCTAAAAGGGGACGGGGGATTTTAAAAAAACCTCCGTCCCTAATTGCATTTACCCCCGTCCCTTTTTAAAAAACCTCCGTCCCCACTGTGATAATTTGCAATTGTTTATATTCCTGAAAAAACCCCACATTTATTGGTAAAAATGACGAATACTCCACTTGCGCTCTTGTCTAAAAAACATTACAATATAGTATTATGGATGAATTAAGAAAATTATTACAGGAAAATCTAAATATAGACTTTATTTCTGCAACATTAAGCAATCCAAGGAATAAAGATGCAATACAAAAAGTAAAAGTAAGACCCATTTTAAAGAAGGATACACTGCTTTTTCAGTTAGAATCTTTTCAAAATAACCAGGCATTTCATGAAAATATGGAGGTAGAAAAAGCCTGTGAAAAACTGCTGGAACATATGGAAAATATGAAACAGATGCAGCTTGATACACAAGGATGCAGTTACAGTGTTCTGATAAGTAAAAAAGGGAAAGTTACGATAAAAAACAAACTAAAAAAAGGTGACAGAAAAAAGATCAATATGAGTCATGACAGAAAGAAAAAATATGTGCTGGAGGAAGGAATTCCGGTACCATTTCTGCAGGATCTCGGGGTTATGACACAGGAAGGAAAGATCGTGCATGCCAAATTCGATAAATTCCGTCAGATCAACCGTTTTCTTGAGTTTATCGAAGACATTCTGCCGGAACTTGATAAGGACAGAGAGCTTACGATCCTGGACTTTGGATGTGGGAAATCTTACCTGACATTTGCCATGTATTATTATCTGCATGAACTAAAATCATATGACATAAGAATTATAGGTCTGGATCTGAAAAAAGACGTCATCCGTCACTGCAATGAATTAAGTGAAAAATATGGATATGAGAAGTTAAAGTTCTTAGAAGGAGACATCGCAGACTATACAGGTGTGAATAAAGTAGACATGGTGGTGACATTGCATGCCTGCGATACCGCCACGGATTATGCGCTGGCAAAAGCTGTTGGATGGGATGCAAAGGTAATCTTATCTGTGCCATGCTGCCAGCATGAACTGAACCGGCAGATTAAAAATGAAGTACTGGAACCAATATTAAAGTACGGTCTCTTAAAAGAACGTATGGCGGCCCTGATCACAGACGGGTTAAGGGCAGAATATCTGGAACGGGAAGGATATACGGCGCAGATTCTGGAATTCATAGATATGGAGCATACGCCAAAGAATATCCTGATCCGGGCAGTGAAAAATAAAAAGAAAAAGGGACAAGGAGACGATGCGATCCGCAGATGTGAAGCGGCACTTAGAGTGACACCGACTTTGGGCAGACTGCTGGATGGCTATGCAGTAGAAGAAAAGCCGGACGAAGATTAATAAAGAGGGAGTATAGATGACATTAAAAAAACGTTTGAAAAATGCAGGAATTTTAGTTGTGGTGTTTATCATCGCAGTATTTATATTCAGCTATTTGA
Organism: Dorea sp.; assembly: GCF_977044405.1. Lineage (NCBI taxonomy): Bacteria > Bacillati > Bacillota > Clostridia > Lachnospirales > Lachnospiraceae > Dorea > Dorea sp. The sequence goes on along the minus strand of NZ_CDRRQK010000015.1, from coordinate 52,465 downwards.
CGAATAAAGGAAATGACAATATGACAGCTGATATGGGGGCTGCAACATTTCCACAGATTTCGTTTTCGTATGGAGGATTTAACATTAATACATTATCAGGATATGCAAAACGTATGGATGTATCTTCTATGCATGACACGATCACACCGGTTTCAGACCAGAAGCTGGATGTAAAAGTAGAATCGTTCGGCAATAAATTTACAGGAGGAAGTTATAAGGTATATTCGCTGGATGGAACAAGCGAAATAGCGAGCCAGAAGATCCAGAAGATAGGAAGAGAGTTCGAACTTGATCTGAGCGGTGAAAATGTAATGGATGAAGAACGGGTTCTTGAAATCCGCCTGAACCGAAAAGGAGCAGATCCGGTCTATTATTATACAAGAATTGCAGATGGACAAAGTGCGAATGCTGCAGAATGTCTGAATTATATCAGTAACTATCACGAGAATGCACTTGGAAAAGTGGAAAATGCAGGAGTTGGCGCAGCACTGGAACCAACAGAAGATGCGGACAACACGACATTTCAGCATGTGACGATTAATTCCGATTATGAACATGTGACATGGGGAAGCCTGAAACCGCAGGTGGAAAACGGGGAACGTTGGAATATTAAAGAAATGAACAGTACCTGTATTTCCGTACAGCTTCAGTACAGAGTCAGATGTACAGGGGAAGAAAATGAAACAGACCGCTATGCAGTGAAAGAGTTCTTCCGCGTACGTTACATTGCAGATGCACAGAAAGCTTATCTGCTGGATTACGACCGGACCATGGATCAGATCTTTGATGCATCTCAAAAGGTGCTGAATGAAAAAGGAGTCATTCTTGGAATTGCATCATCAGATCTTCCGTATCTGGTGAACAAGGATGGATCCATTGTGGTATTTGTAGAGGCCAATGAACTCTGGTGCTACAATAAAGACTCGGATGAGTTATCCATGGTATTCGGGTTTGCGGATTCGGAGAACACGGATGTGAGAAATCTGGTGGCAAATCATAAGATCAAACTTCTGAGTATAGATGCAAAGGGAAATACAAGCTTTATGGTATCTGGTTATATGAACCGGGGTGAACATGAGGGAGAAGTAGGGGTTGCAGTTTATTACTTCGATATTGAGAAGAACTCAGTAGAAGAGAAGGTATTTATCTCAACGAATAAATCCTATGCCAATGCGATAAACGAACTGGGAGAAATGTCTTATTATGATGCGGGTACAGATATGTTATATACCATGGTTGATGGAACATTATATCAGTATGATGTAGAGCAGGATGAAAAATCGGTACTTGTAAGAGGTCTGGATGCACAGCAGTATGTGGTCTCAAAAGATGGCAGTATGATTGCATATCAGGCGAATGGAGAAGTTGGAACAGCAACGAGAATTATCATTCTGAATGTTGATACAGGAAAGAAGCAAACCGTTCAGTGTGGAGCAGGAGAATGCATACGTCCACTTGGATTCATCCGCGGTGATTTTGTATATGGTACGGCAAAGACCGATGATCTTGGCAAGACTGTATCTGGAGAGACGACCGTTCCAATGTACAAGCTGGAGATCCGAAGTAAAAAAGGAAAAGTGATCAAAGAGTATCAGAGAGATGGGATTTATATTTTAAATGCATCATTTGAAGAAGATATGATCACGCTGGAGCGTGCAGTAAAGGAAAATGATACTTATACCGGAACACTGCCGGATTATATCACCAACAATGCACAGAAGAATGAAAGTAATATTACGCTTGAGACATATGCTACAGAACTTAAGGGAACACAGGTAAGACTGACATATGATGATGGAATCTCAGATAAGGAACCAAAGGTGCTGAATCCAAAGCAGGTATTATTTGAAACTCCGCAGACTATTACATTTTCAGATAAAGAAGCACCGGAAAAATATTATGTTTACGGACATGGAGAGATGCAAGGTGTATATACCAAAGCGGGAGATGCCATCAAGAAGGCGAATGATTATAACGGAGTCGTGACAGATTCATCCCAGAATTATGTATGGGAGAGAGGAAACCGTAATCTGCAATATTCGATCACGGATAAAGATGATCAGATCAATGCGATCAAAGAGCGGTTGAGAAACCAGGAAAAACCAATCGATATCATCAGGGAAGTCAGTGACGGAAAGGCGTATGACCTGACCGGATGTACGACAGAAGAGATTCTCTATATTATCAACCAGGGCCGTCCGGTCATCGCAATGACAGATGCGCAGAATGCAGTGATACTGGTCGGATACACCGAGACAAGTGTGATTTATGAAAATGTGAACGAAGATGTTAAACACAGTATGCCATATGAACAGATGGATCAGACGACACAGGGAAGCGGTAATACGTATATCGGATAAGTAATGCAAATGTTGTGTTCGAAAGAAATATTCGGTAGAAATCCTGGCAGATGTACGCAATAGCAGTGAGATATATTTTATCTTCATCTGGTTGATGCAGCTGGGAATTAAAAAAATAAAAAGGGAGTTTTGCTTTATAACTGAAATTCAGTTATTTTGCAAGACTCCCTTCTTTTTTGAATACAAAAAGGAACTGCCACTGACAGTTCCCTTGTATTTTATACAGCACGGAATAATGTATGCTGATATTTTTTCAACGCCCCATATACGATCAGTCCAAGAACAGTGCAGGAAATGACCTCGCCAATACCAACCGTCAGCATCATGAACGGAATCGGAAGTGTCACCCCATATCCGTAACGAAGCACGAATGGAACAATGACAATATTGGAAATGATCGGTGGAAGTGTTGCGGTAACCGGCTTCTGCTCGCGCAGTTTCCATGTAAAAAATGCTCCGATCAATGTAGCAATACTACCAAATACAATATCTGGAAGAATCGCACCGCCCAGAATATTACCAATCAGACATCCGACGAAAAGCCCCGGAATAGCAGCGGGTGTAAATATTGGTAAAATCGTGAGTGCCTCGGAGATACGAACCTGTACTTCTCCAAAAGAAAATGGTGCAAAGATGTAAGTCAGCACCACATAGATAGCAGCGATCATGGCTGCCTGGGTCATGAAACTAAGATTTTTGTTTTTCATTTTTCAATACTCCTTTAGTTTTGTTTTACGTGTGGAAGGTCACGAACACACGCGCCGTAGCGGATAGGAAAGATATCCGGTGGATGTCATTTCTATCATTCTCTTTACGCCGGGAATCGGCGAAACCCTTGTAAGACCTTGATTTTTTCGGGTTTTGTAACGGGTGATAGTATAGCATGGAAAAGAAAGAAAAGCAAGGCAATAAAACATCAAAACCCCCAGAGTGGCAACTCTGGGGGGTCTATTCCCTTTTTGTTGGAGGGCTTAAGTTTAATATAAGTAAATATATTTCGGAATCCCATTTTCATAAATGGTATTCATCTCACCCTGAATCAACGGAGTCAGGTAATCGACCATCTTCTGAGTCACATCATTTCCTGCATCATTGATATAATCCGCAGGTACGCTCTTGATCGCGTTGGCGATATCGCATACCGGAAGAGCTTTGAATTCTGTTACATATGGAGCATCGGAAGTACGGATTACAGCAGCCATCATACCGGTAGCACCTTCAAGAGCATACTGGCATGCAGACTTTCCAAGCATTCTGGACTCCTGGATATCCGTTGCGCTTGCGAGATGTGCGGCACAGCGTTGCATCAGGTTAAGTTCAATGGAGCGGACCTTGCATCCGATCTCATTTCTGACAGCATCTTCGAGTACTTTTGCGGCACCGGCAATATAGCTGTGGCCAAAAGAATCGACAGCAGAGCTCTGTACTTCCTCGGAAATGTAGCGGCCGTCTTTGTTCTTTACACCTTCGCTGACAGCGATGATAACAGCATCCTGTTCTTCAAGCTTTGCTTTAACATCCTGAAGGAACCCATCAATACTAAATGGTACTTCGCAAAGATAGATAAAATCAGGACCTTTTGCTCCATTTGCACGGGCAAGACAGGAAGCGGCAGTGAGCCATCCGGCGTCACGTCCCATAACTTCAACAATCGTTACAGCCTTTGTAGCATACACGTGGCAGTCACGTTCCAGCTCGGCAAATGTAGTTCCGATATATTTTGCGGCAGAACCAAAGCCGGGGCAGTGATCTGTTCCGCACAGGTCGTTATCGATTGTCTTCGGTGCACCGACAACTGTGATGTCAGAGATACCTTTATCGTTCAGATATTTGGAAAGTTTATCTACGGTATCCATGGAATCATTACCACCGATGTAGATAAAGCAGTCGATATTGTGTTTGCGCAGAACAGAGATGATGGTCTCGTATTCATCTGCGCATACAGCTGGATCTTTTAATTTAACGCGGCAGGATCCAAGTGCCGAAGCAGGGGTCTGACAAAGAAGATCCAGATCAGATACATTGTGGATCTTAGTCTTCAAATCAACCAGATTTTCATTTAATACACCCTGGATTCCATTGATGGAACCATAAATCTTGTCTACAGATGGACTGGAAAGCGCGTTTTCGATCACGCCGGCAAGAGTAGCGTTGATTGCCGATGTTGGTCCTCCGGATTGTGCGACTAATAAATTCTTCATATAGTGATCTCCTAACTTTTTATTAATATTCTTTCATGATAAATTGAATAAATATAGTATAACATAAATCAGAACGATATGGTATAATAGGAATATATGTGAGTTTGCAAAAAGGAGAATAGTTGGTATGGATTTAACAACAATCAGAGAATTATATAAAAATAGTGAAGCTTATATAGATCAGAAGGTAACAATCGGAGGCTGGGTGAGAAGTATCCGTGGATCTAAGGCATTTGGATTTATCGTAGTGAATGACGGAACATTCTTTGAGCCGTTACAGGTTGTATATCATGATAAGATGGACAACTTTGCAGAGATCTCAAAACTGAATGTAGGAGCAGCAGTGATCGTAACAGGTACACTGGTTGCAACACCACAGGCAAAACAGCCATTTGAGATTCAGGCAGATACAGTAGAAGTAGAGGGAGCTTCTGCACCGGATTATCCGCTTCAGAAAAAGCGCCACAGCTTCGAATACTTAAGAACAATCGCACACTTAAGACCTAGAACCAATACATTCCAGGCAGTATTCCGCATACGTTCCCTGACAGCATATGCGATTCATAAGTTCTTCCAGGAGAGAGGATTCGTATATGTGCATACACCATTGATCACAGGAAGTGACTGTGAGGGTGCAGGAGAGATGTTCCAGGTAACAACCATGGATCTGAATAATGTGCCGAAGAACGAAGACGGAAGCGTAGATTACTCCAAAGACTTCTTCGGAAAAGAGACAAGTCTTACTGTAAGTGGACAGTTAAACGGAGAGACATATGCACAGGCATTCCGTAACATTTACACATTCGGACCAACATTCCGTGCTGAGAACTCTAACACAACACGTCATGCAGCAGAGTTCTGGATGATCGAGCCTGAGATGGCATTCGCAGACCTGGACGATGATATGTATGTTGCAGAAGCAATGTTAAAATATGTCATCAACTACGTACTGGAAAATGCACCGGAAGAGATGAACTTCTTCAATTCGTTTGTAGACAAAGGACTTCTGGAGAGACTGCACAATGTAGTATCTTCTGATTTCGCAAGAGTGACATACACAGAAGCAGTAGAACTTCTGGAAAAACATAACGATAAATTCGAATACAAAGTAACATGGGGAACAGATCTTCAGACAGAGCACGAAAGATACCTGACAGAAGAAGTGTTCAAACGCCCTGTATTCGTAACAGACTATCCAAAGGAAATCAAAGCATTCTACATGAAGCTGAACGAAGACGGCAAGACAGTAGCAGCAGTAGACTGTCTGGTACCTGGAATCGGTGAGATCATCGGAGGAAGCCAGAGAGAGGACGATTACGACAAGCTGAAAGCAAGAATGGATGAGCTTGGACTGAAAGAAGAAGATTACAAGTTCTACATGGATCTTCGTAAATATGGTTCTACAAGACATGCCGGATTCGGACTTGGATTCGAAAGATGTGTAATGTATCTGACAGGAATGGGTAATATCCGTGACGTAATTCCATTCCCAAGAACAGTAAATAACTGCGAACTGTAATAATAAGTTATAAAAGGCATAAAAGGGGACGGGGGATTTTTAAAAATCCCCCGTCCCCATATAGACTGGAGGACAGTATGAATATATTAGTAGTAGATGATGAAAAAGAGATTGCTGATGTAGTAGAACTTTATCTTCAGAATGATCAGTATAAAGTGTACAAGTTTTATAATGGACAGGACGCATTGGACTGTATATACAGCACCAAGATCGATCTTGCTATTTTAGATATCATGCTTCCAGATATTGATGGTTTTCAGATTTTAAAACAGATCCGGCAGAAGTATACATTTCCGGTAATTATGCTGACAGCGAAGACGGAATATATGGATAAGATCACGGGTCTGACACTTGGGGCGGATGATTATATTCCAAAACCGTTCAATCCACTGGAGCTGGTAGCGCGTGTGAAGGCCCAGCTCAGAAGATACACCCAGTATAACGAGGGAACCAGGGAGGAAGGCGAAGTAATTGATTTTGGAGGATTGCTTCTTAACAGGAACTCTCATGAGTGTGTATACAATGAAGTCCCGCTTACACTGACGCCGATAGAATTTGACATTTTATGGCTTCTGTGTGAGAACAGGGGAAAAGTGATCAGCTCGGAAGAGCTGTTCGAAAAGGTATGGCATGAAAAATATTATAAGAACAGTAACAACACAGTAATGGTGCATATCCGTCATCTGCGTGAGAAGATGAGCGCACCAACAGGCAAGTCTGATTTTATCAAGACGGTGTGGGGAGTTGGATACAAGGTTGAAGAATAATTATCGGAAGTTAAAGTTCAGTCTTCTTTTGCAGACAGTATTAGTAACGGCACTGACAGTTCTGGTAGGCGGAATCCTGCTGAAATTCGTCATCGACGGAATCTATAATGACAGCTTTGCCAGGATCTTTGTTGAAGTTCTGGTGTTCTTCAATATAAAGGAGGAGACGGCGGTCAGATTATACTGGCAATTGATCGGGGATAACAAGACCTTTTATATGGTTATTGGTTATCTGATACTTTTTGCGCTGTTTTTTTATGTGGCACTGTCTAAGATGACAAAATATCTGGACCAGATCGATCATGGAATCGAAAATATCATATCCGAATCGACAGAACCGATCCATCTGATCACAGAATTAAAACCGATTGAGATCCGTCTAAATGAGATCAAAGCCACATTAAAACGGCAGGAGCTGGAAGCGATAGAGGGTGAAAAAAAGAAGAATGACCTGGTTTTATTCCTTGCGCATGATCTTAAGACGCCACTGACTTCTATTGTGGCATATCTGACGATGTTAGAAGATCATCCGGATATGCCGGAAGAAGAGCGGATGAATTATACCCATATCGCGCTGGAAAAGTCGATAAGACTTGGAGAGCTCATTAATGAATTCTTTGATATTACCAGGTATAATCTGCAGAATATAGAACTGGAGCCGGTGGAAATAGACCTTACAATGATGTTGGAACAGCTGGCAGATGAATTATACGGAGTTTTACAGGAGAAAAAGCTAAGCTGCGAGGTAGATGTAGAAGAAGATCTGCAGATCTATGGCGACCCGGACAAGCTGGCAAGAGTATTTGACAATATATTAAGAAATGCAATTGCGTACTGTTATGAAAATACAGTGATCCGGATTGAAGCAAGGATGAAAAATGATGAGATAGAGATTGTATTTACCAATGCAGGGGATAAGATACCTGGAGATATGCTGCAGACAATTTTTGAAAAATTCTACCGGGTGGATGGTTCGCGTTCTACCGGAACCGGAGGTGCGGGACTTGGACTTGCAATCGCAAAGCAGATTGCAGAATTACATGGAGGCAGGATCATGGCCAGAAGTGATGATAACCGTACCCAGTTTATTGTGACACTGCCATCGAAAGAAAAGACGGAGAAAAAGGAAGGAACAACGGATGAAGTTCATACACATCGCAGACTTACATTTAGGGGCAAAACCGGACGCCGGAAGTGCGTATAGTGCCGGAAGAGAAAGAGAGATCTGGGACAGCTTCCGGGATATTATAGATATCTGTAATCAGAAAAAGATGGATCTTCTTCTGATCGCGGGAGATATATTCCACAGACAGCCGCTGCTTCGGGAATTAAAAGAGATGAACTCCGTACTGGATATGCTGGAGCAGACAGAAGTAGTGATGATTGCAGGTAACCATGACTATATCAAGAAGAATTCATATTACAGAACATTTTCATGGTCACCACATGTGCACATGATAAAAGATGAAAATCTGACTTGTGTAGAAATTGGAAATATCCAGACAGCCGTATATGGATGCAGCTATTACAGTAAGGAAATTATGGATCCGGTATATGATTCTGCGCGTCCGGAACACAGACAGAAATATGAGATTTTGCTGGCTCATGGTGGGGATGACAGGCATATTCCGATGAAAGTGAACCAGATACAGTCACTTGGTTATGATTATGTTGCCATGGGACACATTCACAAACCACAGGAATTAGTGGAAAACCACATGGCATATGCGGGAGCTTTGGAGCCGATCGATATCAATGATACCGGGACACATGGGTATATAGAAGGCAGAATCAGTGAAAAAGGCTGTCAGATCCGTTTTGTCTGTCACGCGTCCAGAGAATATATTCACAAAGACGTGCAGGTGCACAGAGCAATGACCGGACATAATCTGAAGCAGGAACTGGTGCGGATGATTGAGGAAAATGGCAGACAAAACATGTACAAGATCACATTGACAGGATTCAGGGATCCGGATATCTGGTATGATCTGGAGCAGATGGATCCATGTGGAAATGTAGTAGAGATTGTGGATCATACAAAACCGGCATATGATTTTGAAAAGCTAAGTAATGAAAATAAAGGGAATATTCTTGGACAGTACATCGAAAGCCTGAAAGGATATCCGCAGGACAGTATCGAGTACCAGGCACTGTGTGAAGGCGTACAGGCATTGATGGAGACAAGAAGAGGCTAGACATGCAGATTCGTGAATTGATATTAAAAAATTATGGAAAATTTCATAACCGTCAGATAGAACTGGAAGACGGGATCAATCTGATCTACGGGGAAAATGAATCGGGAAAATCGACGATCCATACGTTCATTAAGGGTATGCTCTTTGGCATGGAAAGAGGACGCGGGAGAGCGGCGGTCAATGATACATACAGTACCTATGAGCCATGGGAGAATTCGAATTATTATGCGGGCGTACTCCAGTTTTCCAGTGGGGGAAAAACGTTCCGCATAGAGCGTAATTTTGATAAATATTCCAAAAAGGCAGAGCTTATCTGCGAAGAAGACGGAGAAGTTTTGTCTGTTGAGGATGGAGATCTTGAGATGCTGCTTGGCGGAATGGATGCAGACTGTTATGATAACACGGTATCCATGAGCCAGAGAAATGCTGAGATGGGTGCAGGAATTGCTGCAGAATTAAAGAATTATGCAACCAACTATTATACATCTGGCAATGGAGAGATCAACTTAAGCGGTGCATTAGAACAGCTGAATAACAGAAAGAAAGTGCTGGAGCAGGAAATACGAAAAGACCTGCAGGAAAAACGACAAAAAAGAGAGCAGCTGGAGCAGGAAGTTTCATTTGTATGGAGAGATGTACATCATCTGGAAGAGGAACTTGAGACGATAGAAGAAGAACTTGCATACCGTACAGAAAAAGAACGGAAACGCAGGCAGGAAGAAGAAAGCGCAAAAGGCTTCATGGATGAGATCAGACCTGAAAAATGGAGAATTCATCCGATGGAGATTCTGGTATTTGTGCTGGTGATTATAATAGCAGTTATCCTGTTTTCAAAACCGTGGAATTATCTGATTGCGATCATCCTGTTTCTGGCAAGCGGAACGTATATATGGAACCGTATGAAAGTCGGAAAGAAACAGGTAAAGACCGAGCCGGAGATCATACTGGAAGAGATTACACCGGAAGAAGAGAAGATACCGCTTGAAAAGCTACGCTGGGAAAGAGCACACATTGCATCAGAATTAAAAGAAAAACAGGTTGCATACGAGAACCTTGGCGAGCAGCTTGCAGAGCTTGATGAAGTCAGTGTACGATCCAGGGAATGTGAGATAAAAAGGCAGGCAGTACAGATGGCAGCAGAGCATCTGGAAGCATTGTCAGAAGAGATGCAGGGATATCTGAAAAGAGATCTGAATGAGAAAGCATCGGCGATCCTGTGTGAAATAACAGATGGAAAATATCAGAAAATCGTGGCAGATGAGCAGCTGCATATAGCGGTTCTGACAAGGGAAAAGAGAATGGAACTTCATCAGGTGAGCAGGGGAACTGTAGAGCAGATTTATCTGGCGCTTAGAATGGCGGTAGGAGAACTTTTGTGTGAAGAGGAGATGCCTGTAATTCTGGATGATACATTTGCCTATTATGATGAGAACAGAATGGAACAGACGCTTAGATGGCTGAAGAATCACAAAAAACAGGTATTGCTCTTTACCTGTCAGACAAGAGAAGAACAAGTATTAAAAAAATCTGGAATTACTTATCACAAGGTTGAATTATAATATGGGTGAAAAGCCAGGAAATATATGTTTAAACACAGTGTAAAATGGAACCATAATTTTTACAGAAAGTAAATGAAAAAGCTTAAAAATAATAATAGAAATGCTGTCGTAAGAAAATACGACAGCATTTTTCTGACATACTCTGTCCGAGAAGAGGGACTGTATAGTTTTTAAATCTCTTCCCCGTTTTTATACTTATCTACTACGTTCTGAATTCTTTCAATTGGATTCAGGATACTGCTGATAGATCCGTCATGATTCAGAGTATCGATAACGAGTGCGATATATTTACTCATATCACAGTTAATGTAGTAAGGACGTTCCAGAAGTTCTGGTGTCTGATAGATCAGGTTGGTTGTCAGAACGGCATCCAGGATACCTTCTTCATAAGCCTGATCGAATTTTTCAAGTCCGTTTGTGAACAGACCAAATGTAGCAGCACAGAAGATACGTCTTGCTTTGCGCTGTTTTAACTGACGTGCAACGTCTAACATACTGTCACCGGAAGAAATCATGTCATCAAGGATGATCACATCTTTTCCTTCAACAGAAGATCCAAGGAATTCATGAGCAACAATCGGGTTACGTCCGTCTACAACTCTTGAGAAGTCACGACGTTTGTAGAACATACCCATATCAAGGTTCAGTACGTTTGCAAGGTAGATTGCACGTCCTGTAGCACCTTCGTCAGGGCTGATTGCCATCATGTGGTCGCTGTCGATCTGAAGGTCTTTAAAAGTACGGAGAAGACCTTTGATAAACTGGTAAGTTGGGCGGATTGTTTCAAATCCACTTAAAGGAATTGCATTCTGTACACGCGGATCGTGTGCATCGAAAGTAATGATATTGTCAACACCCATGCGGACAAGTTCCTGCAGGGCAAGTGCGCAGTCCAAGGATTCTCGGCTGCTTCTCTTGTGCTGACGGCTTTCGTATAAGAATGGCATAAGGACGTTGATACGACGTCCTTTTCCACCGACTGCTGCAATAATACGTTTTAAGTTCTGATAATGATCGTCAGGAGACATGTGGTTCACATTTCCTGTCAGGGAATAGGTCAGGCTGTAGTTACATACATCGACCATCAGGTAAAGGTCTTTACCACGAACAGATTCATTGATGATACCTTTGGCTTCACCTGAACCAAAACGTGGAACCTTTGCATCGATTAAGTAAGTATCCTTCTCATAGCCTGTGAAAGCGACATCATCCTTGTGAATGTGTCCATCTTCTTTTCTCCATTTTACGAGATAGTCATTTACTTTAGCTCCCATCTCTGTGCAACCATCAAGAGCGATAATTCCAAGAGCTCCTACTGGTATATTTTCAAGATTACGATCGTTACGGCGTAACATCATTAGTACCTCCCAGGTTTAATAATTTTTTTTGGATACGGATATCATCACCAGTAATCCGAAGAATCGTATAATTACTGCTAATACGTGAAAACGTCCGTTCCGAGTAGATTGATTTAATATCTTCCAATGCCAGGTTGGTAGATATTATAGTTGATTTTTGCCTTAATATGCGTTCATTCAGACAAATGAACAGCTGTGATATGGTGAACGAATTTGGCAGTTCCGTTCCCAGATCATCAATAATAAGCAGATCACAGTCATAGATATGCTCGAAGACATCTGCATCGGTGTTCTGCTTTTTACCAAATGTGTTCTCAGCAAGGATATCAAAAAGTCCGGCGGCTGTAAAGTATATAACAGAATATGCAGAGTCCATCAGCTCTTTCGCAATACAATGAGAAAGGAAAGTTTTACCTACTCCGGTATCTCCATATAACAGTATGTTATGAAATTCATCAGAAAATGTATTCACGAAGTTATGACAGACCTTTAATGCCGTCTCCATAGATTCCAGAGATGACCGTCCGGTAAGGGGATCAATGTGATTTCTGGAATAGTACGACAGAGAACAGGTAGAAAAGTTCTCTTTGTCAAGGATATCTTTGAGATTGGATTGTGTATACAGGTAATCCACAATCGCTTTTTTGAAACAGTGACATTTTTGTGTACCAATATAGCCGGTGTCTTTACAGTCAGGACACCGGTAGTGCATTTCAAGATAATTGGCAGGAAGACCATGAGCTTTTAATAAAGCCGGTTTCCGGGCAGACAGGCTTTCAATCTCTTCTTTTAATGAAGAAAGAGCATTCTTGTCGCCGTCCAGAAGAAGTCTTGCCTTTTTAACACTTAAAGAGGAGATGGAATGATCCATTTCCTCTAATTCAGGAATGAGAGAGTAAGCCCGCTCATAGCGTTTTCTGAGTTGAAACTCATTATCCAGTTGTTGTTGTTCGTAAGCACGCATTAAATGATCGTACTGGGAATTGGAAAGTGCCATGTTATGGAAACTCCTTCATACCTGAGTGTGCAAGAGAAACTGCCGGTGACAGATTCTTTTGCATCCGCATCATCAAATCTGATATGTATATTTTATTGTTGAACCAGGCGGCGTTCCAGATCGTTCATATCATAGGAACGGCCGTCAAAATTATTGAACTTATTGTTGTTCTTAGTGTTCTGCTTTGCAGCAGGAGTAGCTGTCTGTTGCTTTCTGCGTTCTTTTGCGAGTTCTTTCGCACGCTCTCTTTCGCGTCTGTAGTCTGCGTCTACAGCATCCACATCCTTTAACTGGCGGACATTTTTTGCCTTCCAGCGCTTCAGTATAGAATCTGTATAGTCAAAGCTTGGCTGATGGATTGCATTCATTGTGCGGTCGCATGCTTCAAGGATTACCTCAAGTGCGAAACCATATTCATCCGTCCACTTGCGGATGTATGCAATCTCAGAAGCAGCAGGACTCCGTCCTTTGATTCCGTATGCATTCAGGACACAATAGCAGTTCTTATTATAAAGAAAAGCACTTGACTTGGCAAGATTCACAGTTGTAATGTTTTCTTCATGCCATGATAAGGCCACCTTATTAATGTAATGGATACTTTTATGTCCGTTTTCTACACAATATTCAATCAGATACTCGATTAATTCGGTAGACATACCAAGTGTGTCATAAAAATAAGTAATCTGGTCAATCTCGGTTGCAGAGAGTGTTTTGCCAAGGTATTGTTCTGCAACAAACAGTAATTCTTTAAAATCCGCACGTTCTTTGCGGTTGCGATACTGCTGGATATTGGTTGTAGAAGCAGCAGGAGAGTTCTCTGATATTCTGGTATTCTTTATAACGGATCCGGAATGATCGGAAACAGCAGCCTGTGATGCCGTGTAATCAGCTTTTACATCACGCAGTTCTGAAGACTGGGATATGTCCATATTGTTTTTGGAAGATGGATCATCCGGAGTATCATCCTGATAATCCAGAAGTCCTTCATTTTTCCAGTATCTTAATGCACGCATAATGTCTTTTTCTGTACAGTCAAGAACATCGGCCAGTTCAGATACAGAAAGAGATCCGCCTGACGGGTTCATATGACGGAGAAGAAGCAGATATACTTTCACATATTCTCCGTTAGCCCTGACCATATAGTGGTCGATAAATTCATTATCTAATATGGTAGCATTTGGCTGAATATATTTTGTAAGCTTTAATTCTTTCATAAAATTCCCCGTCCTCTCCGAGCATACTTCTCTTTCATCGTAGACACATTATAGCACCGGGACGGCGGGGACAAAAGAAATTTCTGAGCCAAAATCCGACTTTTTTGTGGATAAAATCATGTGGAAAATGTGGATAACTAACGTTTAAGCAGGTTTTCCCCAATGTTTACAACGTCTCCGGCTCCCATAGTTATCAACACATCACCTTTCTGGCAGTGCTCCAGACAGAAGTTTTCAATCGCATCAAAGGTCGGAAAATAGTATGCATCACAACCTTTTTTCTTCAATTCGTCTGCAATCATCTCGGAAGACATACCCAGTGTATCGGTTTCGCGGGCTGCGTAGATATCAGCCAGGATCACATGGTCTGCATGTGTCAGGGCATCTACGAACTCAGGGAATAATGCCTTGGTACGGGTGTAAGTATGTGGCTGGAAGATGCACCATACTTCATTATGTGGATATTCTTTTGCAGCAGTTAAAGTTGCTTTGATTTCTGTCGGATGATGTGCATAATCATCGATGATGGTAAATCCATTTACCTCACCCTTGTATTCAAAACGACGGTCTGTACCATGGAAGGATTTCAGGCCTTCTTTGATCTGTGTAAAAGGAACATCAAGCAGATCAGCAACGGCGATTGCTGATAATGCGTTGGATACATTGTGGTCTCCATTGACAGATAAGGAGATTCGGTCGATGAATTCGCCGGATTTTACAAGGTCAAAAGATGCTTCTCCTTTCTTGTCGTGAAGGATGTTTGTAGCACTGTAATCAAGAGAACTGTCGTTACCGTAGCGGATTACACGGCAGTCAAGATCTGCAGTGATCTCTTCAAGATGAGGAATATTATCGTTGATCACCAGTGTTCCGTCTTTTGGAAGTAATTTCGCAAAACGATGGAAAGAATGGCGGATATCATCCAGATCCTTAAAGAAGTCCAGGTGATCTTCGTCAATATTCAATATAACCCCGATCTTAGGGAAGAAATGCAGGAAGCTATTGGTATATTCACAGGCTTCTGTTACAAAATATTCAGAATCACCGACACGGATATTGCCACCGATTGCTTTTAAGATACCACCGACAGAGATAGTAGGATCAAGATCTGCGGCAAGTAAAATGTGTGAAAGCATAGAGGTTGTTGTTGTCTTTCCGTGTGTACCGGAGATTGCGATCGGGACATCATAGTTGGTCATTAACTGTCCAAGCAGTTCGGCACGGGTCAGCATTGGAAGATTCTGGTTTACAGCTTCGGCGAATTCTTCGTTATCCGGATGGATTGCGGCTGTGTATACAACGACATCAATGCCAGGAATGATGTTCGAAGCTTTCTGGCCGTAGAATACCTTTGCGCCAAGTTTTTCCAGGTGATCTGTCAGGGCAGACTCTTTATTATCTGAACCGGAGATTGTAAATCCTTCTTTTAAAAGGATCTCGGCGAGACCACTCATACTGATACCGCCGATTCCGATAAAATGTACGTGTACAGGTTTTTCAAAATTAATTTTATACATAATAAACCATCCTTTTTGTTAATTTAAATATAGGTAAAAATATAAAATAAGTAAATATCCAGTCATAAAAACTTCATGTTCTTCATATTATTATGATGTAAGTCTTAAAATTTATTTTTCATACTCTCATCATTATTATAAACATTTATCAAAAAAAATCCAAGTCGTAAGTTTTTGTAATAATTTAACAAAAAGTTTGCGAAAATCAAAAGAAAACTGTAAAATTTGTTAGCTACATAGGGAGAAATATGATATAATAAAAAAAGCAAGACTACTGAGAAGGGGTGATGACATGAGAAAGAAAGAAATGATAGCAATGTTGCTGGCAGGAGGACAAGGCAGCAGACTTGGAGTTCTCACAGCAAAAGTTGCAAAGCCAGCCGTTGCATTTGGAGGTAAATATCGCATTATTGACTTCCCGCTCAGCAACTGCATTAATTCTGGAATTGATACAGTCGGAGTATTGACGCAGTATCAGCCACTGAGACTGAACGCACACATTGGAATCGGTATTCCTTGGGATCTTGATCGTAATTACGGAGGAGTAACGGTTCTTCCACCATATGAAAGAAGCGGAAGCAGTGAATGGTATTCGGGTACTGCTAATGCAATTTATCAGAATCTGGATTATATGGAACAGTTTGATCCGGACTACGTACTGATCTTATCAGGTGACCACATTTACAAGATGGATTATGAGGTGATGCTTGATTATCATAAGGCTAATAATGCAGACGTGACAATCGCAGCGATGCCGGTACCAATGGAAGAAGCCAGCCGTTTTGGAATCGTAATCGCAGACGAAGACGGAAGAATTCAGGAATTCCAGGAAAAACCTGCAGAGCCTAAGAGCAATCTGGCATCTATGGGAATCTACATTTTCTCGTGGAAAGCGTTAAAAGAGGCGCTTGAGACATTAAAGGACGAGCCGGGATGTGACTTTGGAAAACATATTATTCCATATTGTCATGACAAAGGTGAGAGATTATTTGCATATGAATACAATGGATATTGGAAAGATGTAGGAACACTTGGCTCATATTGGGAAGCGAATATGGAGCTTATAGATATCATACCGGAGTTTAATCTTTATGAAGAATTCTGGAAGATCTATACTAACAGTGAGATCCTTCCGCCACAGTATATTTCAGCACAGTCCGTGATCGACAGAAGCATTATCTGTAACGGAGCGGAAGTTTACGGTGAGGTACATAACAGTATCATTGGTTCCGGAGTAATTATCGGTGAGGGAACAGTGGTTCGCGATTCGATCATTATGAAGGATGCAAGAATTGGAAAGAACTGTGTTGTGGACAAGTCTATCATTGCCGAGAGCTGTGAGGTTGGTGACAATGTTACATTTGGTATTGGTAGTGATGTGCCGAATAAGTTAAAACCGGCGATCTACTCATTTGGACTTGTTGCAGTCGGTGAAAAATCTGTGATACCAGGTGGTGTGCAGATTGGAAAGAATACTGCTATCAGTGGTGTGACATCCAAAGATGATTACCCGAATGGAATACTGGAAAGTGGAGAAACATTGATAAAGGCAGGTGAGCGAGTATGAGAGCAGTAGGTATTATTTTAGCAGGTGGTAACAGCAATAAGATGCGTGAACTGACGCATAAAAGAGCAGTGGCAGCGATGCCGATCGCAGGAAGTTACAGAGCCATTGACTTTGCGCTCAGTAACATGTCTAACTCTCATATTCAGAAGGTTGCAGTTCTGACGCAGTATAATGCCCGTTCGTTAAATGAACACCTGAATTCATCCAAATGGTGGGATTTCGGTAGAAAACAGGGTGGATTGTTCGTATTTACGCCAACAATCACAGCAGAAAACGGATACTGGTATCGTGGAACAGCAGATGCGATCTATCAGAATCTGGATTTCTTAAAGAGATGTCATGAACCTTATGTAATCATTACATCAGGTGATGCCGTATATAAGATGGATTATAACAAAGTACTGGAATATCATATTGAGAAAAAAGCAGATATTACAGTCGTTTGCAAAGAACTTGGTCCGAACGAAGATGCGAGCCGCTTTGGAACGATCAAGATGAATGATTCCATGCGTATTGAAGAGTTTGAAGAAAAGCCGATGGTGGCACAGTCACAGATTGTATCGACTGGTATCTATGTAATCAGAAGACGCCAGCTGATCGACCTGATCGAACACTGCGCAGAGGATGACAGACATGATTTTGTGACCGATATTCTGATCAGATATAAGAATCTGAAGAAGATCTACGGTTATAAAATAAAAGACTACTGGAGCAACATATCAACCGTGGATGCTTATTATCAGACAAATATGGATTTCCTGAAACCGGAAGTCCGGAATTACTTCTTCCGTCAGCAGCCAAGTATCTATTCCAAGGTAAGTGACCTGCCGCCGGCAAAATACAATCCGGGCGCGATGGTTAAAAACAGCCTTGTGGCAAGCGGAAGCATTATTAATGGAACAGTTGAGAATTCGATTCTTTTCAAGAAGACATTCGTGGGGAACAATTGTGTCATTAAAAATTCCATCATTTTGAATGATGTCTATCTTGGGGACAATGTATACATTGAAAACTGTATTGTTGAAAGCCGGGATACAATTAGAGCAAATACACGCTATGTTGGTGAAGATGGCGTGAAAGTAGTGGTAGAAAAAAATGAGAGGTATGCACTTTAAGAAAAAAGATCAGTGCAAAGGCTAGAAGAAAGGGGCTAGAAAAACATGCAGATTACAGATGTAAGAGTACGAAAAGTAGCAAAGGAGGGCAAGCTTAAAGCTGTCGTTTCTATTACCATGGATGAGGAATTTGTGGTACATGATATTAAGGTAATTGAAGGAGAGAAAGGTCTTTTCATCGCAATGCCAAGCAAAAAAGCATTAGATGGAGAATATAGAGATATTGCACATCCAATCAATTCAGGAACAAGAGAGCGCATTCAGAATATTATCCTCGAGAAATATGAAGAAGCGTTAGCTGAGGATGCAGCAGAAGCATAGAGTGTATCGAGTGGATATATCGGGGGAACAGAACGAAGCACATAGGCTATATGCGCTGTGAAGAGTTCTCCGTTGTTATATGGTATATGTATCGGCAAAAAAGGAGTGAATCGAGAGGTCAATGTCAATAAGTTAAGATGACATTGATCGAAAGGTTCACTCCTTTTTGTGGTCGGTGTGTCCAACAAAGCCGGACCACATTTTTATACCAAAGTATGCAAGCGAAGCTGCCAGTGGCAGGTTCGCTGTATGCCAAAGCATGCAAGAGAAGTTGCCAGTGGCAAGTTCTCTGTATAAGGAACTATTAGTGTCAGGTACTGTAAAATTCCAGGCTGATATCATAAGTTAGCTGGGATCAGCGTCTAATTGAAAATGCATCGGTTTGTGCGTAACCGGATGCTTAAAATCCAGTTTATAAGCACATAACCGGATTGTCTGCCATCCTTTTGTGTCGGCAAGATCCGGATTGTATTTTGTATCTCCAACAATCGGAGAGCCGATGGAGGAAAGCTGTACACGGATCTGATGGTGGCGGCCGGTATCCAGATGAACTTCCAGCTCTGAGCCATGAAAATCCGTGTTTTTTGAGGCGGAGCCATCCGATTGCAGGTTAGTGTTCGAAATGTGATTGATTTTGGCGTTGTCTGGTGCCGTAAATAACCAATTGCAAAGTGGAACGGTATGATAATGAAGTCTTGCAATTTTTGCACCATTTTCTTTTGAAGAGCAGATTCTGGATGTATTCGTTCTTGCGTCTTTTACCATATAATTTTCTAATGTGCCTTCATCCTGTGCAGGTGTATTTGTAACAAGTGCCCGGTAATATTTCCCGAATCCCTGATTCTGAAGCTGCTTATTGAGATCTTTGGCAGCGGCAGGTGTCTTGGCGAAGACAAGAATACCGGCAACGGGCTGGTCCAGCCTGTGGATGACAGCGAGATACGGTTCGCCGGAAGATTTGCCGTGTGTACCGGATTTTGCGGAATCAGTTGAATTCTTGGCAAGATGATTCTTGATCAGACTGACCATGTCCGGATAGCGGATGCTTTTGCTCTGGGTAGCGATGCCATGTGGTTTGATGCAGACCAGAATGTATGGATCTTCATATAATATATTTAAAGTAGCCATATACTTCTCCTTTGTTAAAATCAATGTTATGATGTGAACGTTAAAAGTAAAGTTTGTAATTTACATTATGTTATATTATTAAATCATGGAGAGAAAAAAACTGCAAGAAGTTGGGGAGAAAAGAGAAAATCATATGATGCTGCAATAACTGAAATATGCAATTTTAGCTGCAGAATGCAAATGTTCTGGAAAACGGAGATCGGTTGAGTGGAAAACTTGGATAGAAGTAATCTCTTGACAAAACCTACCTCTTGGATTAAAATAATTGACAATTCAACATTTTTATAATGATTTTATGGTGATGAAGAGAATTAGTATATGCGAAACCAGCCGCAGAGAGGATATCAGATGGTGTGAGATATCTGCTGTTAATCACATAGAACCGGTCTTGGAGCCACTGCATGAAAATGCAGCGTGTCAGCCAGCGTTAATGGCCA
This sequence comes from Dorea sp., assembly GCF_977044405.1. NCBI lineage: Bacteria > Bacillati > Bacillota > Clostridia > Lachnospirales > Lachnospiraceae > Dorea > Dorea sp. Next base: position 32,210 of record NZ_CDRRQK010000015.1, on the reverse strand, counting down.
ATGAAGAGAGCTGCGAAAGGGTCGCAGTTAACTAGGGTGGTACCGCCGAGCTTTTCGGTCCCTTTTTCGGGGAGTCGAAAGGCCCGGCGTTTTTTTATTGCACAGACATCCGCAAGAGGAGGTTGGCAGTAGAATATATAAAAAATCCAGGTTTTATAGCTCCCGGCAAAAAAATAACGTGGAATAAGGATTTCACCAAAATGAAAAGGAGAAGAGAAACATGGCAAAGGAAAAATTAGTCAAAAACATTACATCTCGTGATGAAGATTTCGCACAGTGGTACACAGACGTTGTACGTGAGGCAAATCTTTGTGATTATTCAAGCGTAAAAGGATGCATGAACTATTTACCAAACGGTTATGCAATCTGGGAACTGATCCAGTCAGACCTGGACAGACGTTTTAAAGAAACAGGAGTTGAAAACGTATATCTGCCAATGCTGGTTCCAGAGTCACTGCTTGAAAAAGAAGCAGATCACGTAGAAGGATTTGCACCGGAAGTAGCATGGGTAACACACGGTGGAATGGAAAGACTGCAGGAAAGATTATGTGTACGCCCTACATCAGAGACATTATTCTGTGATCTTTGGTCAAAAACAGTAAAATCATACAGAGATCTTCCAAAGGTATGGAACCAGTGGAACTCTGTTCTTCGTTGGGAGAAGACAACAAGACCTTTCCTTCGTTCAAGAGAATTCTTATGGCAGGAAGGCCACACACTTCATGCAACATATGAAGAGGCAGAAGAAAGAACAATCCAGATGTGGGAAGTTTATAAAGACTGCTACAAAGAGACAATGGCTATTCCATTCGTAGCTGGAAGAAAGGCAGAGCATGAGAAATTTGCCGGAGCGGAAGACACATACACGATCGAAGCGCTGATGCACGACGGAAAAGCACTGCAGTCTGCAACAAGCCACTTCTTCGGAAGTGCTTTCCCAGATGCATTTGGAATCAAATATGTAGATAAGAACAACGAACTGCACAGTGCATACGAGACATCATGGGGATGGTCTACAAGAAGTATCGGAGCCCTGATCATGGTTCATGGTGATGATGACGGACTGGTACTGCCGCCACATGTAGCACCGGTTGAATGTAGAATCATTCCAATCGCTCAGCATAAAGAGGGGGTACTTGACAGATCTTACGCACTGCTTGATGAACTGAAAAAAGCAGGATACAGAGTTAAAATTGATGATTCTGATAAGAGTACAGGATGGAAATTCTCTGAGCAGGAGATCCTTGGTATCCCGACACGTATCGAGATCGGACCAAAGGATATTGAGAAGAACCAGGTTGTTGTGGTACGTCGTGACAACCGTGAGAAGATCGTTGTATCTCTCGATGAGATCGCAGTAAAACTCCGCGAGATCTTAGAGCAGGAGCAGCAGGATATGTACAACAGAGCAGAGGAATTCCTGAACAGTCATATCGATACAGCTACAACAATGGATGAGATGGTTGAGAAGTTCAAAGCCAACCGTGGATTTGTAAAAGCATGCTGGTGTGGAGATCCGGAATGTGAAGGAGAAGTAAAATACAACACAGGCGGAGCTGCTACAAGATGTCTGATCGAAGATGAAGAATTCATTTCCGATAAGTGTATCTGGTGTGGAAAACCTGCAAAACATATGGCTTACTGGGGTAAATCATACTAAATTAAAAAAGGGACGGAGTTTTTTTAAAAAACCTCCGTCCCAAATTAAAAATGCCCTGTCCCTTTTTGAAGGGAGAGGAAAAATAATTTGCCAAGAAAACCAAGGGAAAAGAGCAGTACAGGAATTTATCATGTAACAAACCGTGGTATAAATAAACTTCCTATATTTAATAGCAACCGAGGGAAAACTAGATTTCAGAATCTATTAAAAAAGTATAAAGAAGAATATGATGTGCAAATCTACGCATATTGTATTATGTCGAATCATTTTCATTTACTTATAAAGGCTGATTTGGAAGAATTAGCTTCTTTTATGGCTAAAATCTTAGCTGCTTACGCAATTTATTATAATCAATTTCATCAAAGAAAAGGCTATGTATTCGAAGGAAGATATAAAAGTCAATGTATAGAAACGGAAAGTTATTTTTGGAATTGTCTTCGTTATATACATAGGAATCCAATTAAGGCGAATATATGCAAAACAATAGATGGCTATAAATATAGTAGCATGGGTGAATATTATAAAGAAAAATCTGTAGAAATTATTATAGATGATACTACGATAAAGATGATTAAAGAAAAATTCAATAAGAAAGAATTTTATGAATTTCATAAAGAAGAAACGGATAAATACATGTTATTTATTGATACGCCAGAAGAAGTGTATACGCAACAAAAGACGAAAGCAGAAATTATATTTGAACAAATGCAAAAAGATTTTCAGATGAAAGGAGAAGAAATTTTGGACGATATTAATGTGCGAAATTTGTTAGATAATATTATAAAGCAATGTTTGAATATTTCACTAAAGAAGGCAAAGAAAATAAGAAATGAAATAGGAAACGATAAGAGAAAATAATAATAAGGGACAGGGCATTTTTAATTTGGGACGGAGGTTTTTTAAAAAAACCCCGTCCCCAGGAAAAATATGATATGATAAATATATTGTAGATAAACGGAGGAATTACGGTGAATAATTTTAGTATAGAATTACCAGAAAATGTAAAATTTATCATACATACATTACAGGCACAGGGGTTTGAGGCCTATGCAGTAGGCGGATGTGTCAGAGATTCCTTCCTTGGGAGAGTACCGGGAGACTGGGATATTACGACGTCTGCGATGCCGGAAGAGACGAAGGGCTTATTCGACAAAACATTTGATACCGGCATCGAGCATGGAACGATTACAGTACTTCTGAACCATGAAGGATATGAGGTTACCACATATAGAATAGATGGAAAATACGAAGACAGCAGACACCCGAAAGAAGTAACATTTACCAGAAACCTAAAAGAAGATCTGCTAAGAAGAGACTTTACGATCAATGCCATGGCATATAATGAGCGTGACGGGCTTGTAGATATATTTGGCGGAATGGAAGATCTGAAAAAGCATATAATCCGCTGTGTCGGCAATGCGAAAGAAAGATTTTCAGAAGATGCACTCAGGATTTTAAGAGGAGTCAGATTTGCAGCGCAGCTGGGATTTGATCTGGAAGAAGAGACAAAAGAAGGAATGCGCCTTCTTGCGCCGACGCTTGCGAATATCAGTGCAGAGAGAATCCAGGTAGAACTGGTAAAGATGCTGACTTCTGACCGGCCGGAACTGATAAGAACGGCATATGAGCTTGGAATTACGAAGATATTCCTTCCGGAGTTTGACCGAATGATGGAGACGGCACAGGAGACACCGCACCACATGTATACAGTAGGGGAACACACGATCCATGCGATGATGAACGTGCGAAATGATAAGATATTAAGACTGACTATGCTGCTGCATGATATGGGAAAACCGGGTTATAAGACGATGGATGCAGAAGGCGTGGCGCATTTTAAGATGCATGCACTCGGCAGTGAAGAGATTGCAAAAACAGTATTAAAAAGACTGAAATTCGACAATGATACCCTGCATAAAGTGACAAGACTTGTCCTGAATCACGATTACCGCATGCCGGCTAAGGCAAAGAATGTAAGAAGAGCCATGAACCAGATTGGGGAAGATATATTCCCATATTATCTGGAAGTACGAAGAGCAGATGTAATGGCGCAGAGTACTTATCAGAGAGAAGAAAAACTAAAGAATCTGACAGAAGTGGAAGAATTATATGCAGAGATTATAAAAAAAGGGCAGTGTGTATCGTTAAAAGAGCTTGCAGTAACCGGACGGGATCTGATACAGGCAGGAATGAAACCGGGGAAAGAGATTGGGGAAACACTTCAGAAGTTATTGGAAGTCGTAATAGAAAATCCGGAACTGAATGAAAAAGAGTGCCTGCTTGATATCTGGCAAAAAGGCGCAAAAAAACAGTAAGATTCCGTGTAAACAGTAACATTATGGATGCAGTCATGAGTGAAAGAAGCTGCAAATAATAGAGAAAAACCGAATATTCCCATCATCTGGCACATACATTTAAACAGAATATGGAATGTAAAGTGCGGGGAATACAGATGCAGGATTTTGAACAAAAAATATTGGAGCAGTATGATATAGAAGTAAACAGCACCCGCAAAGTCAGGGGTGCTGTTTTGTGTGATACGGATAAAGGCTTGTGCCTTTTAAAACAGGTGAATATATCTGAAAAGCGGTTCCCTGCAATTGGTGAATTGTACGAATATCTCATTGAACAGGGGTATACGCAGATTGATTATCCAGTCCGGAATAAAAACGGGACGTATCTGTCTTCTCTGGAAAGTGGAGAAAAGTATATCCTGAAACGGTGGTTTGCGGCAAGGGAATGTGAAGTAAAAAAGAACGCAGAAGTGTTTGAGGCGTCTGGAAATCTGGCAAAACTACATATTCTTATGCGGCATAAGATGGAAAATGAGCCGGCAGCGGGACCTGAACTGTCAGGAAAATATCAGCGGCATAACCGGGAATTAAAAAAGATCCGTCAGTTTTCCAGAAAGGTTGTCAGAAAGGGAGAATTCGAGCTTGCATTTTTGAGGCATTTTGATGAGATGTATGAATGGGCGGAGGCGGCACAGGAGGCTCTTCTGGAGTCTGGTTATGAAAAATTATACCGGGATAGTATGGAGCGGTGCAGCATGATACATGGAGAATATAATTATCATAATGTATTATTTCTGCATGGCAAAATAGCAACGACCAATTTTGAAAAATGCAGACGGGATATTCAGATAGAGGATCTGTATTATTTTCTTCGCAAGGTCATGGAAAAAAATGGATGGAAGATAAGAGTCGGTGATGGAATGCTGAATGCCTATTCTGCGATTCTTCCACTTACACAGGAGGAGATGGCATATCTGAAAGTGAGACTGATCTATCCTGAAAAATTCTGGAAAATAGCGAATTCTTACTATAATACGAATAAAGCATGGGTAGCGGTAAAAAATATAGAAAAACTACAGACCGCAGTCAGGCAGGAAGAGGATAAAAAATACTTCTTAAAAGAAGTGTTTGGATTTACCATTTAAAACCTCGGAAAACCTTGAAAATACAAGGAAAACAAAGGATTTACCTTGACATTCTGTACGAAAACAGGTATAACAGTACGTAAAGGCATTTCATATGACGGGTATGAAAGGTAGCTTTACATTAATGAAAGAATGAAATAATTGAATTCTAAACGTAAACAAGAGGAGGAATATATCCATGAACAAAACAGAACTGATCGCAGCAATTGCTGACCAGGCAGAGTTATCTAAAAAAGATTCTGAGAAAGCTTTAAAAGCATTCATCGATGTTGTAACAGACGAACTGAAGAAAGAGCACAAAGTACAGGTTGTTGGATTTGGTACTTTTGAAGTAAGTAAGAGAGCTGAGAGAGAAGGAAGAAATCCTCAGACAGGCGAGACAATGAAGATCGCTGCTTGCAACGCACCAAAATTCAAAGCTGGTAAAGCTTTAAAGGATGCTATCAACGAGTAGTATTTTATAGATGATTATACCGGAGAGTGTCTGTACGCTCTCCGTTTTTTTATCAAGTATGCCATCGGATACTGAAGAACCGGATGGAAGAGGGAAGACATGAGATTAGACAAATTTTTAAAGGTATCAAGACTGATCAAACGCCGCACCGTAGCAAACGAGGCATGCGATGCAGGAAGAGTGCTGGTCAATGGGAAACCGGCAAAGGCATCTGTAAAGGTAAAAGCCGGAGATATCATAGAGATCCAGTTTGGAACAAGGATTGTTAAAGTAGAAGTTCTTGGAATAAAAGAGACGACAAAAAAAGAAGAAGCCGGAGAACTGTTCAAGTATATTTAACAGGATGTATGCCACATCAGGTATAAAAGCCGGCAGCCTTTCATATGATTATTAAGAAAGGTTGTGATGATTGTGGAGCAGACGGCAGTATCAAAAAATCATAAATTAGTGTTGAACAATAGAAAAAACGGTCTGGTAACAGGCGTTCTGGATGTGCTGTCCTTTAACCTGAACGAAATTCTCCTGGAGACAGAACAGGGGATGCTGATGGTAAAAGGGACGGATCTACATGTGAACCGGGTAAATCTGGAAAAAGGTGAGATTGATTTGTCGGGAAATATAGACAGTGTGGCATATTCAGAGATCCATACGCCGGGAAAACAGGCAGAAAGCCTGTTTGGAAAGCTGTTTCGCTAGCTTTTTACGATCACACAGAAAGCAGGGAGAAGATGGGAATCCAAAGGGAGATCATAGTATTCCTGACCGCAGTTTTGTCCGGTGGAATTGTGCGGCTTATGTATCGGTGCCTGAGCTGTTTCAGGGAGATTGTACATCATACGCACTGGGTGATAGAGCTGGAAGATCTGTTTTACTGGATTGGAACAGCAGTTTTTTTATTTGTTCAGATATATCATATAAGTAACGGTGAGATACGCTGGTATATCATGTTAGGACTTGCGGCTGGGGTAACAGCCATGTCTGTCATTATCGTTCATATGGAAAAGATTTATAGAAAATAGTATACAGGAGAAACGGCATTTTGGCGGAAGCACTTGAAAAAGGACAGTAAAGAAGATAGAATGGAAGTAATGACCAGATGAGTGAACGGGCAGAATGCAAAAATAAGGTGAATAAAACAATGAATGATACAAAACAGAGAAACCGCAAAAAACGGCAGCGCAGGCGTTATCAGAACCATATGCAGAGTGTGCTGGCGATTTGTGCAGTTGTTCTGTTGTTAGCAGTCGTAGTAACAGTGAAAGGTATGGCGATCAAAGAAAAGAATAAAGAATACCTGGCACAGCAGACAGAATTGAAACAGCAGATCAAGGCGGAGAAAGAACGCACAAAAGAGATTGATGAATTAGACAAATATGTCGGAACAGACAAGTACATAGAAGATGTTGCAAAGAACAAGTTAGGACTTGTATATGACAACGAGATTATTTTCAAAGCAAAATAGCAGACAAAAGATAAGCTTCAGGAAAGATTCCTGAAGCTTTTTTCTTTTTTTGAAGCCAAAGTATGCAAGAGAAGCTGGCCAGTTGCCAAAGCATCCGTAATGAGCTGCGAGTGGCAGATTCCCTGTACATTATGAAAAAAGGAGATGAAAAGATGGAAGAGATAAAAGATCAGGAAGTATTTGTGAATCCATACGTTATACAGATGGACAAATTTGCATCTTCTTTGGAGCATTTGTCCAGAACATTTCTGAATATGGAAAAATATAAAGGGACGTTATCAAAAGAAGAACTGGATGAGATGTTCGAAAAGGTAACGGATAAGGTATGTACCGGATGTGACTGGAAAAGGGAGTGCCTCGGCGACCGTAGGGCGAGGACATATCAGATGATGTATGAGATTCTGTGTACGGCAGAAGAATATGGTGCGGAGTTGAATATAGAATTAAAAAGGCGCTTGAAGAGGCAGTGCCAGATGGCACCAAGATTCTTAAGAGAGAGTCTGGAACTATTCGAAAATGCAAAACAGATCCTGTTCTGGAACCACAGGATGATCCAGGCAAGAGAAGGGTATGCAAGACAGCTGACAAGCTTTGCGAAGATGATCCAGTATACAACGAGGGAACTGGATGCCGGTATTTTCCAGGATGATTATCTGGAAAAAAGAATAAAAGCCGCACTGAAAAAAGAAGATATGAAACTTCTCTTTGCAGTCTTTTATATGACATCACAGGGACGATACGAAGTGCATCTGACATTAAAGGCGACAAAAGGAAGAGTTGTATTTGCAAAAGATGTTGCACATTTGGTAGGAAAATGTCTCGGAAAATCCATGATCCCAAGACAGGGGGAGCGTCTGGTCGTGGGTGAAGAATACGGGACGGTTGCATGCATAGAAGGAGCAGTTTTCCAGACGCTGCAGGGAGTTGCCAGAATCGGAAAAGACTGCAGCCAGATATCCGGAGATACATTTCTTATGAAAGATCTTCCGGGCGGAAAAAAGGGAGTGGCGCTTTCGGATGGAATGGGATCGGGAGAAGAAGCGTTCCGTGACAGTACAATGGTGGTAGAGATGTTAGAAGAACTTCTGGAAGCTGGATTTCCGGCAGATACAGCACTGCAGCTTATGAATACGGCCCTTGTGATCGGAAGAGAAGAGGTAAAATTCTGTACCATGGATGTCTGTCTGTTTGATCTGTATCAGGGAAGTTGCGAGTTTGTAAAAGCCGGGGCATGTACAACATTTATAAAAAAAGGAGAAGAAGTCGGAACGGTAAAGTCCACAACACTCCCGATTGGCGTGATCCAGAATATAGAGATCGACAAAGAGAGGATGGATCTGGAGTCCGGAGATTTTGTTATTATGGTGACGGATGGTGTGATGGATGCATTGCCGGTGGGAGACCAGGAAGAGAAGATGATAGAATTTATCAGGAACGAAGAAAGTGTCAATCCCAAAGAATTTGCCCGGAATATATTGGGAGAAGTGCTGAAATGCTCGGGGGAAATGCCGTTAGATGACATGACAATAATGGTGATCGGGATCTGGAGAATTTGACTTTCAAGGTGAAATTATATATATTTAAGGAGATACCAGATTTTAGAGCGTGTTCAAAAAGCATTTTCAGACATGCTCTGATGGAAAGAATATAGAAGGATAAAAAAATGTATCAACGTATAAAGGCATATGTAGAAAAATATCATATGTTGCAGGAAAAGGATCATGTGATTGTGGGCGTATCAGGAGGAGCTGACTCGGTATGCCTTCTTTTCATGCTTATCAGGCTGAAAAAAGTATATAATCTGACATTGACAGCGGTGCATGTACATCACGGTCTGCGTGGAGAAAGCGCAGATGCAGATGAGAGATATGTAAAAAGATTGTGTGAAGAATATGGCGTTGAACTGTATGTGGCACATGAAGATGTAAAAGCTTATGCGGCGGAACAGAAGCTGACCGTCGAAGAAGCGGGAAGAAATGTAAGAAGAGCTGTATTTGAACGGGTGAGAAAGGAAAAGCAGGGAACCAGGATTGCGCTGGCACATCATCAGAATGATAATGCGGAGACATTATTATGGAATCTGAGCAGGGGGTGTGGTCTCCGGGGGATCTGCGGGATCAGCCCGGTTGAAGGTCCTTATATAAGACCGCTGCTTTGCGTAAGGCGCAATGAGATTGAATCGTATCTGGAAGAACAGGGAATCTTGTATTGTACAGATGAGACCAATCTGGAGGATCATTATACAAGAAATCGTATCCGGAATCATGTCATTCCATATCTGGAAGAAGAAATCAACACACAGGCGGTTGAACACATTGCGGAGACGACAGAACTGATGCGTTCGGTTCTTACGTTTGTAGAATCGGAAGTAAGCCGGTGCAGGAAGGTCTGTACGAAGAGTCGGAATGGTCCGGGGTATGCAGAAGTAATGATACTGGAACAGGAATTTCTTAAAGTGCATGAGACGGTGCGGTCATTTCTGATACATGAGGTGCTCTGCGAGGTGGCGGGACACAGGAAAGATATCGAACAGGTGCATGTAAGAATGGTAATGGAATTATTCGGACGGCAGACGGGACGGCAGATCATGCTCCCATATGAAGTTCGTGCAAAGAGGTGCTATGAAGGTGTCAGAATATGCCGGGGAATGCCGGAAGATGGAGGAGAAGAACAAAAGACGGTGATGCGGGTATTCGAAAGAACACCAGGAACCCGTGCATTTCCTAAAAAAGCCTACACGAAATGGTTTGACTATGATATAATTGAAAATACTGTAAAAATAAGACATAAACAGCCTGGAGACTATATCACAATTGATAAAAACGGTGGGACGCAGAGCCTGAAAAAGTATTTTACAAATGTAAAGGTTCCCCGGGAAGACAGAGAGAAGATCTGGCTGGCAGCAGATGGCAGCCACATACTCTGGATCATTGGATACAGGCAGAATCAGGCATATCAGGTTACAGATAAAACCAGAAGAATTCTGGAAATAAAATTAGGCGGAGGAGAAAAAGATGGCAGAGAATGTTAAAGTATTGGTCCCAGAAGAGGATGTTGCAAAGAGAATCAAAGAGCTTGGAGAGCAGATCAGCAAAGACTATGCCGGAAAACAGGTACATCTGATCTGTGTATTAAAGGGCGGCGTGTTCTTTATGTGTGAACTGGCTAAGAGAATTACAGTGCCGGTATCTATGGACTTCATGAGCGTCAGCAGTTACGGTGACGGAACCAAGTCAAACGGTGTAGTTAAGATCGCAAAAGACCTGGATGAAAGCCTGGAAGGAAAAGATGTATTGATCGTAGAGGATATTATCGACTCTGGAAGAACACTGTATTATCTGATGGACATTTTATCTAAGAGAAATCCAAAGAGCATGAAGCTTTGTACATTACTTGATAAACCGGAAAGACGAGTAAAAGACGTGAAAGTAGATTATGTCGGATTCAATATCCCGGATGAATTCGTAGTGGGATATGGTCTTGACTATGCGCAAAGATACAGAAATCTTCCATTCATCGGAGTGGTAGAAGGTGTAGAATAGGCGCGTTACAAGAAAGGAGCCTGAAAATTGAATAATAAGAAAGCGAGAGGACTGAATGGAGCGGTACTTCTGGTGTTTGTGGTATTTTTATTTGCTGCACTGTGGTTCACCAATCAGTTTGATCAACGGGAAAAAGAAATCTCCTGGAAGGAATTTCAACAGCTGGTTCAGAAAGATAAGATTGAATCGGTTGAAGTGAATCAGAATAAGAGCGTTCCGACAGGACGGCTTGAGATTGAGTTAAAAGGAGACGACAGTTCAGATAATATAAGATATCTGTATGTCTCTGATGTAAATGAGATTCAGGATTATCTGAAAGACCAGAATGTGGACTATACTATGCCGGATATTCCACAGGATAGCTGGGCGGCTACAACATTTCTCCCGGTTATCCTTACGCTGCTTGGAGTATTTCTGATCTTTGGTCTTATGAACCGTCAGGGAGGCGGGGCGAATACAAAGGCTATGAACTTTGGAAAGAGCCGTGCAAGACTGAGCACAGACCGTGATAAGAAAGTTACATTTGAACAGGTGGCAGGCCTGGAGGAAGAAAAAGAAGAGCTGGAAGAGATCGTTGATTTCTTAAAATCTCCGAAGAAATATATCCAGGTCGGTGCAAGAATTCCAAAAGGAGTTCTGCTAGTAGGCCCTCCGGGAACCGGTAAAACTTTGCTTGCAAAAGCAGTAGCCGGCGAAGCAGGAGTTCCGTTCTTTACGATTTCCGGATCTGACTTTGTGGAAATGTTTGTCGGTGTCGGAGCATCACGTGTCAGAGACCTGTTCGAGGAAGCGAAGAAGAACGCACCATGTATCATCTTCATCGATGAGATTGATGCAGTTGCAAGACGCCGTGGAACCGGAATGGGCGGTGGCCATGATGAACGAGAGCAGACACTCAATCAGTTACTGGTAGAGATGGATGGATTCGGTGTTAACGAAGGAATCATCGTAATGGCAGCAACGAACCGTGTAGATATCCTCGATCCGGCGATCTTACGTCCGGGACGATTCGACCGTAAAGTTATGGTTGGAAGACCGGATATCAAAGGCCGTGAAGAGATCCTTAAGGTTCATGCAAAAGGTAAACCATTAAGTGAAGAGATTGATCTTCAGCAGATTGCACAGACAACAGCAGGATTCACAGGAGCGGATCTTGAGAACCTTCTGAATGAGGCGGCAATTCTTGCGGCAAAAGATAACAGAGTTTTCTTAAAACAGGATGATATTAAGAAAGCATTTGTAAAAGTCGGAATTGGTGCAGAGAAGAAGAGTCGTGTGATTTCCGAAAAAGAAAGACGGATCACGGCATTCCACGAAGCAGGACACGCAATTTTATTCCATGTGCTTCCGGATGTAGGACCTGTGTACAGTGTATCTATCATTCCGACAGGAAGTGCAGGTGGATATACAATGCCGCTTCCGGAAAAAGACGAAATGTTTAATACAAAAGGAAAAATGCTTCAGGATATTACGGTATCGCTTGGCGGACGTGTAGCCGAAGAGGAAGTGTTTGATGATATTACGACCGGAGCATCCCAGGATATCAAACAGGCAACCGGACTTGCAAAATCCATGGTTACGAAGTTTGGTATGTCAGAAGCAGTTGGACTTATCAACTATGATGATGACAATAATGAGGTGTTTATCGGAAGAGACCTGGCACATACGGCAAGAGGTTATGGTGAAGGTGTAGCCACAGTCATTGACCAGGAAGTAAAAAGAATTATTGATGAATGTTATGACAGAGCACGGCATATTATTAGAAAATATGATGATGTACTGCATGCATGCGCAGATCTTCTGCTGGAAAAAGAGAAGATTTCCAGAGAAGAATTTGAAGCGCTGTTCCCGGAAGATGTATCGGAAGACTAGAAGAAACGCTCCCTTCCGGGGGCAAAAAATGAGAGAGGTGTTAGTTATATGAATAAAGCAGCTTTATTTTGCGATGGAACAGAAGGGTATGTATACCCCCCGGAACCGAAGGAAAACGAACTGGTAACATTCCGGTTCAGAACGGCGAAGGATGATGTAGACAGAGTAGGGCTTGTGACATCAACTGGCACACAGATAATGGAAAAAGAACGCACACAGGGAGAGTTTGATTATTACATCTATGAGACACGTCTGGGAACAGATCCTTTCAGATATTGTTTTGAAGTACAGTCTGGAAAAGAAAAATATTATTATGGACGGTGCGGAGTATCACGTGAGATCCTTGAGTACTATGACTTTGTTGTAGTACCGGGATTTTCCACACCGGACTGGGCAAAAGGAGCGGTTATGTATCAGATATTTACAGACCGCTTTTATAACGGGGATAAGTCCAATGATGTAGAGACGAATGAATATTTTTACATCGGGGATTATTCACAGAAAGTAACAAACTGGGATAAATATCCGGCCAATATGGGTGTGAGGGAATTCTACGGAGGAGACTTACAGGGAGTTATCGACAAACTGGACTACCTGCAGGATCTTGGTGTGGAAGTCCTGTACTTTAATCCATTATTTGTGTCGCCGTCAAATCACAAGTATGATATACAGGATTATGATTATATTGATCCGCATTATGGAAAAATCGTAGATGATGGAGGAGAAGTACTTCCGCAGGGCGTGACTGATAACAGTCAGGCAACGATGTACAAAAAACGTACAACCGGACTTAAGAATCTGGAAGCAAGTAATCAGTTGTTCATTAAGCTGGTAGAAGAATTGCACCGCCGTGGTATGAAGATTATTCTGGATGGAGTCTTCAATCATTGTGGTTCCTTTAACAAATGGATGGACCGTGAGAGAATCTATGAAGGTGAGAAAGATTATGAGCCGGGTGCATATGTATCGGCGGACAGCCCATATAGAAGTTACTTCCGGTTCTTCAAAGAGAACCCGCAGGACTGGCCGTACAACGGCAATTACGACGGATGGTGGGGGCATGATACACTGCCGAAGCTGAATTACGAAGATTCGGTAAAACTGGAAAATTATATTCTCTACATCGGACGAAAATGGGTATCCCCGCCGTATAATGTAGACGGATGGCGTCTGGATGTGGCAGCAGACCTGGGACGCAGTAATTCTTACAACCACAACTTCTGGAAAGATTTCCGAAGAGCAGTAAAACATGCCAATCCAAATGCACTGATCCTTGCAGAACATTACGGTGATCCAAGTGACTGGCTGCGCGGTGATGAGTGGGATACGGTTATGAACTATGATGCATTCATGGAGCCGGTGACCTGGTTCCTTACGGGCATGGAAAAGCACAGCGATGAAGCAAGAGAAGAACTTCTTGGCAATGTTGATAATTTTATCGGATCGATGGCACATCATATGTCGAATATGCTGACACCGTCTCTGCAGGTTGCGATGAATGAACTTTCGAACCATGATCACTCGCGATTCCTGACAAGAACCAATCATATGGTGGGACGTGTGGAACATCTCGGATCAGAGGCTGCGAACGCATATGTGAACAAGGCGGTTATGAGAGAAGCCGTTGTTATGCAGATGACATGGGTAGGAGCTCCGACGGTATATTATGGTGATGAAGCCGGTGTCTGTGGATTCACGGATCCGGATAACAGAAGAACTTATCCGTGGGGCCATGAAGATAAAGAACTGATCGCATTCCACAAAGATGCAATCCGTATCCACAAAGAACATCCGGCGCTTCGGACAGGTTCGCTTAAGATCCTTGGAGGAGAGGAAAATATCTTATCTTATGCAAGATTCAAAGAACATGACCGTGTAGTGGTTGTGATCAATAACGGAAGTGAACGTACGGAAGTAAAGGTTCCGGTATGGGAAGCTGAGATTCCGGCAAAATGCCGTATGAAACGTCTTCTGTATTCTTACAAAGAAGGATACACGACAGAGTACGAAGAGTACATTGTAGAAGACGGCGAAGTGGTTGCTAACATGGGTCCGCATTCTGCACTGATACTTGGTATGAGAAATGATGAAGATCATGACTGGCTGTATATTTTATAAAGTGAAATATGAATGATAATCAGCTCCGGAGATACCGGAAAGCTGTGAATCGATTGAAAAATAAAAAAGATTACCGGAATTCGTTTTTCGTCCGGTAATCTTTTTTGTATATAAAAGTGTGCGTGAGAAGTTGCCGCTGGCAAGTTCTCTTGCATTCGTCAGGCATCCGAAAGGAGCGCTTTCGGATTATTTTGTAAGAACTTCTACACCATGCTCTGTAACCAGAACCATATATTCGATCTGGGCAGAAAGGCCATCGTCATCTGTATAAACGGTCCAGCCATTATCAGCGTCAACATAGAATTCAGGCGTTCCCTGGTTGATCATAGGTTCAATTGTGAACATCATACCAGGAACCAGAACCATCTCGCTTCCCTTTGGAGTTACATAACTTACGAACGGTTCTTCGTGGAATTCAAGACCAATTCCGTGTCCACCGATTTCTTCTACGACAGAGTAACCATTTTCTTTTGCGTGTGTATTGATCGCATAAGCAATGTCTCCAAGGTGTCCCCATGGTTTGGCTGCTTTTAATCCAAGCTCTACACACTCTTTTGTGACACGTACGATGCGCTCAGCCTCCGGAGATACATTGCCGATCATGAACATACGGGAAGCATCTGAAAAATATCCGTTCAGAATAGTCGATACATCTACATTGATGATATCCCCATCGATAATGATCTCATTTTCACTTGGAATACCATGGCAGATCACGTTGTTGATGGAAGTGCATACGCTTTTCGGAAATCCTTCATAGTTCAGTGGAGCCGGGATACCACCGTGCTCGGTTGTAAAATCATATACAAGCTTATCAATCTCAGCAGTACTCATACCTGCGTGAATGTGAGCGGCTACATGATCAAGAACAGCAGTGTTAAGCTCTGCACTTTTTTTGATTGCTTCGATCTGTTCTGGTGTTTTTAATAATGAGCGGTCAGGAACAATCTGGCCTTTGGATGCAAGTGTCCATAATTTTATATCTAACTTATCCACAATAATACCTGCTTTCTACACAAATTTTCCACAAATATTATAGCACGTTTTGGAAAAACGGACAGGGGAATTTTTGTCAATTATGGTTTGGGGACGGGGGTTTTTTAAGAATCCCCCGTCCCCAATGAAAATTCCCCTGTCCCATATTGTGCCGTATCAAAAAATAAGTTATAATTTTACTGGTATTGTATACAGAAAATGGGTAAACTATTATTGTTCACTGTAACGATAAACTTATACACATGCAACATAGAAAGGAGCAGGTATATGTTAAGAATTGGAATGCTTACAAGTGGTGGTGATTGTCAGGCACTGAACGCAGCTATGCGGGGTGTAGTAAAAGGACTTTTTTCAAAACGTGACGATGTGGAGATTTATGGATTCCAGGATGGATATAAAGGACTGATTTATTCGAATTTTCAGATGCTGACTTCGAAAGATTTTTCAGGAATATTGACACTTGGCGGAACGATTCTGGGGACATCCAGACAGCCGTTCAAATTAATGCGCGTTCCGGGCGAGGATGGCCTTGATAAAGTAGAGGCGATGAAGCATACGTACCATAAGCTGAATCTGGATTGTCTGGTGATCCTTGGCGGTAACGGTACACACAAATCAGCAAACATGTTAAGAGAAGAAGGACTGAATGTAGTAACACTTCCTAAGACGATTGATAATGATCTCTGGGGAACGGACATGACATTTGGTTTTCAGAGTGCGGTAGATATCGCAACAGATACAATTGACAGGATTCATACAACTGCTACATCACACAGCCGTGTATTTATTGTAGAGGTTATGGGACACAAAGTCGGCTGGGTAACATTGCATGCAGGAATTGCAGGAGGAGCAGATATTATCCTGCTTCCGGAGATGCCGTATGATATTGATGCAGTGGTAGAGGCAATTGAAAAACGAGGAAAAGCAGGCAAGAGATTTACCATTATTGCGGTTGCAGAAGGAGCAATCTCCAAAGAAGATGCAGCGCTTTCCAAAAAAGAATTAAAAGAGAAAAAGGCAAAGAAGAAATATCCTTCCGTTGCATACGAACTTGCAGAGAGAATCCAGAAGAAAACGGATAAAGAAGTAAGAATTACTGTTCCGGGACATACACAAAGAGGTGGCTCTCCGTGTGCATATGACAGAGTGCTTGCAACAAGACTTGGAGCAGAAGCAGCAAGAGCGATTCTGGAAGAGGATTATGGATGTATGGTGGGTACAAAGAATCAGGATATCATCCGTGTACCACTGTCTGAAGTTGCCGGAAAATTAAAATACGTAGATCCAAAATCGTCAATCATCGAAGAGGCCAGAACAATTGGTATCAGCTTTGGCGATAAATAAGACATCAGAGGAATCTGCGTTAAGACAAGGAGTGTAAAATATGTCATATACGGCATTGTACCGAAAGTTCCGTCCGGATGAATTCGAAGACGTAAAGGGACAGGATGCAATTGTCAGAACTTTAAAGAATCAGATCAACGCAGACAGGATCGGGCATGCATATCTTTTTTGTGGAACCAGGGGAACTGGAAAAACAACGGTTGCAAAGATATTTGCAAAGGCGGTCAACTGCGAGCATCCGGTAGATGGAAGTCCATGCGGGGAATGTGCGATGTGCAGATCGATCGCTGCAGGAACTTCCATGAATGTAATAGAGATTGATGCAGCATCGAATAACGGTGTAGATAACATCCGTGAGATCCGCGAAGAGGTAACGTATCGTCCGACTGAGGGAAAATACAAAGTGTATATCATCGACGAGGTGCATATGCTTTCTATAGGAGCGTTTAATGCATTGTTGAAAACCTTGGAAGAACCGCCGGAATATGTTATATTTATTCTTGCGACAACGGAAGCACATAAGATTCCGATTACAATCTTAAGCCGTTGTCAGAGATATGATTTTAAAAGAATTTCCATTGAGACGATTGCAGCAAGGCTGCGGGAACTGATCGATAAAGAAGGCTGGGATGTGGAAGATAAAGCGGTCCGTTACATCGCGAAGATGGCGGATGGTTCTATGAGAGATTCCTTAAGTCTTCTGGATCAGTGTGCAGCATTCTATATGAATGAGACTCTGACGTATGACCATGTGCTGGAAGTACTTGGAGCTGTTGATACAGAGGTGTTTAGCAGACTGTTAAGGCAGCTCCTTGCTATGGATGTGCATCAGGTGATCGAGACGGTCGATGAACTGGTGATGCAGGGAAGGGAGCTGTCGCAGCTTGCGGCAGATTTTACCTGGTACCTGCGTAACCTATTGCTGGTAAAGAGTTCCGATAACATGGAAGACGTGCTGGATGTATCGACAGAAAACCTGGCACTGTTAAAAGAAGAAGCACAGATGATCGACAGCGACACGCTGATCCGTTACATCCGCATATTTTCAGATCTGACAAATCAGTTGAAGTATGCGACCCAAAAGAGAGTGCTTC
The DNA here is from genome assembly GCF_977044405.1 of Dorea sp. NCBI lineage: Bacteria > Bacillati > Bacillota > Clostridia > Lachnospirales > Lachnospiraceae > Dorea > Dorea sp. Next base: position 14,229 of record NZ_CDRRQK010000015.1, on the reverse strand, counting down.
TGGAAGTGACGCTGATCAAATTGTGCCGTCCGGCTATGGATCAGAATCGTGATGCATTGCTGGATCGTATCCGCGCAATTGAAAAGCAGCTGGAAGAAGGTGCTTTCGAGGCGCCTGTAAGAGAACGGATTGTATATGAAGCCGGACCACAGGAAAGAAGTGCGCCGAAGCCAAAACCGGAACTACCGCAGGCACTGAATGAAGATGTAAAAGCAGTGGCAAAAGATTTCCGGATGATTATCAATGAAGCTTCCCCGCTTCTTCGTACTTATCTTAAGAAGGCAAGATTAAGTGCGGGGGAAGGGAACAGACTTCTGGTTGTACTGCCGGATGAGCTTAGTGCAAGTGCGGTAGCAACACCGGAGCACAAAGAAGAAATCCAGACACTGATCGAGCAGAAAATCGGAAAAAAAGTAGAGATTGATGTCCGGCAGATGGAAGCCGGGCGCAGGTTCGAGGATCATTTTGTAGATCTGGAAAATATTATTAATATGGAAATAACAGTAGAAGATGAATAGGAGGAAATTATAATGGCAAAAAGAGGAGGATTCCCAGGTGGCGGAATGCCGGGAAATATGGCAAATCTGATGAAGCAGGCACAGAAGATGCAGCGTCAGATGGAAGAACAGGCAAAGGAAATGGAGACAAAAGAATTCAGCGCAACTGCAGGTGGCGGAGCTGTTGAGGTAACTGTATCCGGAAGCAAGAAAGTTCTGAAAGTAAAATTAGATGAAGAAGTTGTAGATCCTGATGATGTAGAGATGCTGGAAGACTTACTGGTAGCAGCAGTTAACGAAGCACTTGAAAAAGTGGATTCAGAGACAACATCTGCAATGTCTAGACTGACTGGCGGAATGGGCAGCGGAATGCCGGGATTATTCTAACGGGGAGCCTGAACATATGGACTATTATAGCAACCAGATGAGCAAACTGATAGAAGAACTGTCGTGTCTTCCGGGAATTGGGGCGAAATCTGCGGCAAGACTTGCATTTCATCTGATCCATATGCCGGTGGATGATGTAAAGAGACTTGCATCGACAATGGTGGAAGCCAGGGAAAATATCCGGTATTGTAAAGAATGCTATACACTTACCGATCAGGATTTATGCCCAATCTGCAGCAATAGTAAGCGGGATCACGAGACGATTATGGTAGTGGAAAATACCAGAGATCTGGCGGCATATGAAAAAACCGGAAAATATAACGGGGTGTATCACGTACTGCACGGAGCTATCTCACCGATGCTTGGAATCGGTCCGGAGGATATCAAGTTAAAAGAACTGATCGAACGTCTGCAGGGAGATGTCAAAGAAGTCATCATCGCAACGAACTCCAGTCTGGAGGGAGAGACGACGGCAATGTATATCAGTAAGCTGATCAAACCGACGGGAATCAAAGTAAGCAGGATTGCAAGCGGTGTTCCGGTCGGAGGAGATCTGGAGTACATTGATGAAGTGACGCTTTTAAGAGCGTTGGAAGGAAGGACAGAGCTGTAGCCCTGTCCCTTTTTTGACCCACCGGGGACGGAGTTTTTTTAAAAATCCCCCGTCCCCCGCGAAAGATTTTATCTCCAGGGAGGTGAAAGTTATGAAGAAAAAAGTTACATCAACAGACATAGCACATGCAGCAGGTGTGTCACAGTCTACCGTATCCATGATCCTGAATAAAAAATACGACGTATCATTTTCGAAAGATACGATAGAAAAAGTTGAAAATGCGGCAAAAGAACTGGGATACGTTCCACCAAAGCGGAAAACCAGGAAAGATACCAAGAGAGAAAAATTACTGGTAGTCTTCTGCCCGAACCTGACCAATCCATACTATGTCATGTTATTGCAGGGGATAGAAGCACATGCAAAAGATCAGGGATACGGACTTTTTGTATGCAATACGCAGAGAGATCTCCGGATGGAAGAGCGTTATCTTAAGATGATGTGGCATCTGAGGCCGCTGGGGATCATCTATACCTGTAATCCAAGTCATTGTTTTATGGATCTGGTTGGAGAACTGGCAGAACAGATTCCGGTAGCGATTGTGAATAACCAGAATGAGAAAATGAATGTAGATGCAGTGGAGCTGGATAATTCAAAGCTTGGAAGAGTTATGGCAAAACATTTGCTCGGACTTGGACACCGGAAAGTTGCATACATTGCACCGCCGCTTACTGCAAGACAGAAGCAGCGTTCCAAACGTGTAGAAGGATTTTTAAAAGAATATGATAAAGCCGGTTTGCGGGATCATGTTATCATCAAGGCGGCAAAAGAAGAGATCGATCTGGATGTGGCAGATATCGATTCGGAATATAAGATTGGTTATGAACTGACAAAAGAAGTCTTAAAAGAAGCGCCGGATGTGACGGCAATTGTGGGACTGAATGACATGATCGCATTTGGTGTTATGGATGCACTTCATGAGGCAAAGATAAAAGTTCCGGCGGAAATATCCGTTATGGGATGTGATAATACACTATTTGCACGGATGCATACGATGAATCTGACTACAATTGAGCATTTTGTCACTTTCAAAGGCAGGGATGCATGTGATATTATAATGAAGAAGATAGCGACACATCATTCGACGAACGCGGACACTGTGCCGATCAGTACATATCATGTAGAATATGAGCCGCAGCTGATCGTCCGGGGCACGACAACGTATGCAAGAACGACGCGAAAAAAGAAAAATTAATTTATTTTGAAAAATTATTAGTAATAAAAATGTGCTTATATCATATACAGATTATGAAAAATAGGGAAGTGCTCTAAAATACGTGAATTATTTAGTGAAAATGAGGAGATATTGTGAACTTGTTCACAAAAAAATCCAAAAAAATTATTAATAATTCGCAATTATTAATAAGAAAAATTATTAATAAAAAACAGAGGCTATTGACCAGACCTCCGCTTGTAGAGTATAATTCAATCAAACGATAACAAGGGAATGGTGAGCAAAAATCACCAAATTTAAGGAGGAAGAACGACATGAAATTTTTCATTGACACAGCGAATGTAGAAGATATTAAGAAAGCAAACGATATGGGAGTTATCTGCGGAGTAACAACCAACCCATCTCTGATCGCAAAAGAAGGAAAAGTATTTGAAGAAGTTATTGCTGAGATCGCATCTATCGTAGATGGACCAATCAGTGGAGAAGTAAAAGCAACAACAACAGATGCAGAAGGAATGATCGCAGAAGGTAGAGAAATCGCTAAGATCCATCCTAACATGGTAGTTAAGATTCCTATGACAGTAGAAGGATTAAAAGCAGTAAAAGTTCTTTCAGCAGAGGGAATTAAGACAAATGTAACTCTGATCTTTAATGCAAACCAGGCACTTCTTGCAGCAAGAGCTGGTGCATCATTCGTATCTCCATTCCTTGGACGTCTGGATGACATCTCTACAAGAGGAGTAGACTTAATCTCAGAGATCGCTCAAATCTTCGAAGTTGCAGGAATCGATACAGAGATCATCGCAGCAAGTGTACGTAACCCAATTCATGTAACAGACTGTGCTTTAGCAGGAGCTGATATCGCAACAGTACCTTACAAAGTAATCGAGCAGATGACACATCATCCTCTGACAGATGCAGGAATCGCAAAATTCCAGGCTGATTACAAAGCAGTATTCGGAGAATAAGAAGTAACGCTATCATATAAATGATTCAGGAGGAACAACATGAACAAATTAGAGCTTATGAAGACAGCCAACGAGGTCCGTAAGGGTATCGTTACTGCAGTTCACAGCGCAAAATCCGGACATCCGGGTGGATCACTGTCAGCAGCAGACATTTATACATATCTGTATTTTGAAGAGATGAATATCGATCCTAAGGATCCTAAGAAAGCAGATCGTGACCGTTTTGTATTATCAAAAGGACACACAGCACCAGGATATTATTCTACACTGGCTAACAGAGGATTCTTCCCGGTTGAGGATCTGACAACTCTTCGTAAAGTTGGATCATACCTTCAGGGACATCCAGATATGAAACACATTCCAGGTGTTGATATGTCAAGTGGATCTCTTGGACAGGGAATCTCTGCTGCAGTAGGAATGGCTATTTCTGCCAAGCTTTCAAATGATGATTACAGAGTATATACACTTCTTGGAGATGGAGAGATTCAGGAAGGACAGGTTTGGGAAGCTTCTATGTTAGCAGGACATAGAAAACTGGACAACCTGGTAGTAATCGTTGATAATAATAACCTTCAGATTGATGGAAAGATTACAGATGTTAACTCTCCATACCCAATCGATAAAAAATTCGAGGCATTTAACTTCCACGTAATCAATATCGATGGAAATGACTTTGATCAGATCGAAGCAGCTTTCAAAGAGGCTCGTGAGACAAAGGGAATGCCAACTGCAATTATTGCAAAGACAATCAAAGGAAAAGGAGTTTCCTTCATGGAAGACCAGGCTGGATGGCATGGAAAAGCTCCTAATGATGAGCAGTATGCACAGGCAATGGAAGAATTAGAGAAAGCAGGTGAAGCATTATGTCAGAAGTAAAGAAAATCGCAACAAGAGAAAGCTACGGTAATGCTTTAGTAGAATTAGGAAAAGAACACGAAGATCTGGTAGTATTAGACGCTGACCTTGCAGAAGCTACCAAGACAGGAATGTTCAAAAAAGCTTTCCCAGAACGTCACATTGACTGTGGAATCGCTGAGTGTAACATGATCGGAGTTGCAGCTGGTATTGCAGCAACAGGAAAAGTCCCATTTGCAAGTTCATTTGCTATGTTCGCAGCAGGACGTGCATTTGAGCAGGTTCGTAACTCAGTTGGATATCCAAAATTAAATGTTAAGATCGGAGCTACACATGCTGGTATCTCTGTTGGAGAAGACGGAGCTACACATCAGTGTAACGAAGATATCGCACTTATGAGAACTATCCCTGGAATGATCGTAATCAATCCTTCTGATGATGTAGAAGCAAAAGCAGCTGTAAAGGCAGCTTATGAGCATGTAGGTCCTGTATATCTCCGTTTCGGAAGACTTGCAGTTCCGGTTATCAATGATAATGATGATTACAAATTCGAGATCGGAAAAGCCATCACACTTCGTGAAGGTACAGATGTGACAATCATCGCAACAGGTCTTGAAGTATCTGAATCCCTCGCAGCAGCTGAGAAGCTTGCAGCAGACGGAATCAGTGCAGAAGTTATCAACATGCATACAATCAAACCACTGGATGAAGCAGCAGTTGTTGCAGCAGCAGCTAAGACAGGAAAGATTGTGACAGTAGAAGAACATTCTATTATCGGCGGACTTGGAAGTGCTGTATGTGATGTAGTTGCAGAAAAAGCACCAGCAAAAGTTATGAAGATTGGTGTAAATGATACATTTGGCGAGTCTGGCCCGGCTGTAGAACTGATTAAGAAATATGGCCTTGATGCAGACAGTATCTATGCAAAAGTAAAAGAATTTGTAAAATAATATAAAATGGATAGTGAAAGGCTGTCGCTTTGACGAAAGAGATTTCGTGAAGGCGGCAGTCTTTTTATATTGCCATGCATTCGTAAGGAGCTGCCAGTGGCAGGTCCTGTAGATGCCAAAGCATGCAAGAAAATGTGCCTCTGACAGGAAGTGCTGCTGGCAGATGAGAGCATAGGATGAACGAAATTGATTAAAAATGAAAAAGAATGAAAAGGGGACGGGGGATTTTTAAAAATCCCCCGTCCCCTTTTATGAAAAATAAGTTCTTTGTGCAAATTCAACCAAAATCAGCCAAAATATTTGTGAACTAATGTGATTGAAATTGACCGAATTTGACGTTATAATGATCTCAACAAGTTGAAAGGGGTAAGAGATATGATTTATACAGTAACGTTTAATCCATCACTGGATTACATCGTTTCAGTGGAAGATTTTAAACTCGGACTTACGAACCGTACAAGCTCAGAACTTATGCTTCCGGGCGGAAAAGGAATCAACGTTTCTATAGTACTTAAGAATCTCGGAATTGAGAGTACAGCACTTGGATTTATGGCTGGTTTTACCGGAAAAGAGATTGAAAGAAGACTGGAAGAGGACGGAATTAGTTCTGACTTCATACAGATTGAAAATGGAATATCAAGAATTAACTTAAAGTTAAAGTCAATCGACGGAACAGAAATCAACGGAAGCGGACCGGAGATTCCAAAAGAAAAAGTAGAAGAACTCATGGCCCGCCTGAACACAATGAAAGAAGGCGATGTGCTTTTCCTGGCTGGAAGCATTCCGGCGTCGATGCCTGATGACATCTACAGCAGAATCATGAGAGAGCTGAAAGAGAAAGGTGTGATGATCGTAGTGGATGCAACAAAAGATCTACTGATGAATGTGCTGGAGTATCATCCATTTCTCGTCAAACCGAATAATCATGAATTAGGAGAGATCTTTGGAGTAACACTTTCTACAAGAGAAGAAGTTGTTCCTTATGGAAAGAAACTTCAGGAAAAGGGTGCAAGAAATGTACTGATCTCCATGGCAGGAGAAGGAGCAGTTCTGATCGCAGAAAACGGAGAAATCTACAGTGCACCGGCGCCAAAGGGAACATTGGTAAATGGTGTAGGAGCAGGAGACTCCATGGTAGCCGGATTCATGACCGGATGGATGGAAAAAGAAGATTACGAACATGCATTTCATATGGGAGTTGCAACGGGAAGCGCAAGTGCATTTTCTGAATATCTTGCAACAAAGCAGGAAGTCGAAGAAGTATATAAGCAGCTGGTGTAAGACATAAAAAGAGAATGATACATTATAAATCAGGAGGGAAAATAGTATGAGAATCACAGATTTGCTGGATGCAAGAAGTATTTCTCTGGACGGGGCGCCAAAAAGCAAGAGCGAGGCACTTGACCAGATCGTTGATCTCATGGTAAAAAGTGAGAAGATTAATGACAAAGAAGCGTATAGAAAACAGGTATATGCAAGAGAAGAAGAAAGTACTACAGGAATCGGAGAAGGAATTGCCATTCCACATGGAAAATGTGATGCGGTCACAAAGCCAGGGCTTGCAGCAATGGTAGTAAAAGACGGAGTGGAGTTCGATTCGCTGGACGGCGAGCCGGTAACGCTGATGTTCCTGATCGCAGCACCGAATACAGAAGACAACATTCATCTGGATGTATTAAGTAAATTATCAGTTCTTCTTATGAATGAAGAATTTACAGAGTCATTAAGAAATGCATCATCCGTCGAAGAATTTATGTCAATCATCAATGAGGCAGATGAAAAAGAAGCAAGTATTGATGAAAGACTTGCCGGAGAAGGATCAGAAGTTGTAGAAGAAGCAAAAGGAAAAGTAAAGATTCTTGCAGTTACATCCTGCCCGACAGGAATCGCACATACTTATATGGCAGCTGAAGGAATCGAAAAAGCAGCAAAAGCCAAAGACTGTGCAGTAAAAGTTGAGACAAGAGGATCCGGTGGGGCGAAAAATGTACTGACTGCAAAAGAAATCGAAGAAGCAGACGGAATCATTGTAGCAGCGGATGCACAGGTGCCAATGGACCGTTTTGATGGAAAGAAAGTAGTTATCTGTCAGGTATCCGATGGTATCAGCAAAGCCGGAGAGCTGGTAGACCGCGTGATCAGTGGAGATGTTCCGGTATATCATGCAGCAAATGGCGGCGCAGCACAGGAAAGTAAAAGCAGCAAATCCGGTGGTGTAGGCCATCAGATCTATACACAGCTTATGAATGGGGTATCCCATATGCTTCCGTTCGTAGTAGGCGGCGGTATTCTGATTGCACTGGCATTCTTGATTGACGGACTTTGCGTAGATATGAATGCACTTGCACCTGCGGACAGAGCAAACTTTGGTACAATTACACCGGTGGCAGAACAGCTTAAGACGATCGGTGGTATCGCATTCGGACTGATGCTCCCGGTTCTGGCCGGATATATCGGTGAGGCAATCGGAGACAGACCGGCACTGGCCGTAGGTTTTGTAGGCGGATTGATGGCATACAATGGAAAATCAGGATTCCTCGGAGCACTTGTTGCAGGATTCGTATCCGGATATCTGATTCTCCTTCTTAGAAAATTATGTGAAAAACTTCCGGAAGCAATTGAAAAGATTGCTCCGGTACTGATTTATCCTGTAGTTGGTATTTTATCCATGGGACTGCTTATGACATTCGTAATAGAGCCGATCATGGGTGGGATTAATACAGCACTCAATAGTGGACTGACAGGAATGGGTGGTTCAAGTAAGATCGTTCTTGGCCTGATCCTTGGTGGAATGATGGCAATTGATATGGGTGGCCCGTTCAACAAAGCAGCTTATGTATTTGGAACAGCAGCAATTGCAGCAGGTAACTATGATATCATGGCAGCAGTAATGATCGGAGGAATGACTCCTCCATGTGCAATCGCACTTGCAACACTGTTATTCAAAGACAAATTTACAAAATCCGAAAGAGAAGCAGGACCAACAAACTTTATTATGGGACTTGCATTTATTACAGAAGGTGCGATCCCGTTTGCGGCAGCAGATCCAATCCGTGTACTTCCATCCTGCATCGCAGGTTCAGCAGTAGCCGGCGCATTATCCATGGCATTTGGATGTACACTGATGGCACCACACGGTGGAATCTTCGTATTCCCGGTAGTTGGAAATGCATTGATGTATCTGGTGGCACTGGTAGTAGGAACTGTAATTTCAGCAGTATTACTCGGTGTACTGAAGAAAAAAGCAGCGTAAAAATCATTTATAGCTGACTTGCTTATGCAGCAAAACAGCAAACGGTTTTGCTGCAAAGTGAATAGTAACAAGAATCATACAAAGCAGTTTGTCTATAGGGATATTGACAGACTGCGAAAAAATGAATAGAATGAAAATCACAAAATGAATATTTTATGGAGGTAAGTAAAATGAAAGAATTTAAGTATGTAATCACAGACAATGAAGGAATCCACGCTCGTCCGGCAGGAGAATTAGTAAAACTTGCTAAATCTTTCGAGTCTACAGTAATGATCGAAAAAGAAGGAAAAAAAGCTGACTGCAAGAAAATCTTTGGCCTGATGGGACTTGGAGCAAAGAAAGGTCACGAAGTAACATTTACATTCGAAGGTGCAGATGAAGAAGCAGCTTGTGAAGCAGTAAGCAAATTCATGCAGGAGAACCTGTAGGAGGCAGTATGCTTACAGAACAGCGTTATGAACAGATATTGAAGCTTCTTGAAAAAGAAGGCAGCATAACCGTGACGGAAGTCAAAGAACTTCTGAATACATCGGAGTCAACTGTGCGGAGAGATATCACGGCGCTTCATAATGCGGGAAAACTGGTAAAAGTATTTGGAGGTGCAATTGCATCGGATCATGTGGTAACGCCTCAGGAACCAACAGTGGCGCAGAAAATAACTGTTCATGTATCAGAAAAGCAGCGGATTGCTGCATATGCATCTGAGATGATCAGGCAGGGTGAATTCATATATCTGGATGCAGGAACTACGACCGGATATATGCTGGAATTCTTAAAAGACAAAGACGCAACAGTTGTGACAAATGCGGTTGTGCATGCACAGACGCTGGCGGCAGAGGGCGTAAAAGTCCATCTGGTAGGAGGCGAGCTGAAAAGTTCCACAGAAGCAGTAGTTGGAAGTGAAGCGATAGAGACACTTCGGAAGTATCATTTTACCAAAGGATTCTTTGGAACAAATGGCATAACTAAGAAAGCAGGATTCACAACACCGGATGCGAATGAAGCGATGGTGAAAAAGGCAGCACTGGGACAATGCCAGGACAAGTATATATTGTGTGATCATTCGAAATTTGGAGAGGTAAGTTCAGTAACATTTGCACCTTTTACAGGAGCGAAGGTTATTACGGATCTTCAGACAGAAGGATATCAGGACTGTGATAATATTATTGTTATAGAATAGATTATCATATATCTGAACAGATAAAGATAGAGATGCTGTAAAAGGTGTCTCTATTTTTTATACTCTAGAGTGTGACATGTATCTTGCAGGAATGATTTTTCAGACACGTTCCAGAGTCTGATGTTTCTGAAGATGATTCATCTTGTCGAAGAAAGACAGAAAATAGCAATATATTATTAAGACAAGCTCCACCAACCGATAAAATATGCAAAAACCTCATGCTATGATAACCTACAGAACCTGCCACTGGCAGTCAGAATATTTAAAATGAGGTGAGTGTATAATGGAAAGACAACTTCCGAAAAACGTCAGACAGATAGGGAATGTAAGTGATACTCCAAAAGTCTATGTAGAGGATTATGTGGATACCTATTTGAACCAGCTAAAAGAAAAAGCAAAAGACCAGCCGGCAGGCATCATTCTTGCCGGAGAGATGCTTGATCTTGGAGATGAGAAAGCAGTATTCGTATCAGGAGCTGTACAGTTAAAAGAATTACAGATAAAAGGAACAACGCTGGAAATTACGGAAGAAGTCTTAACTGCCGCAAGAGAAGAGGTAAAGGAATTTTTCCCGGAGTGTGAGGTTGTGGGATGGGGGATTGTAGAAGATGGAAGCCCGCTTAGCCGTAACCGGGAAGTGAAAAGGATCCAGGAAAAAGAATTCGCAAGTGAAATGAGCCTGTTTTTGTGGAAAAATGCAAGGGAGCCGGAAGAGATATTCTATGCCTATAAATTCGGAGAGCTGATGCAGATGGGCGGTCATTACATTTACTATGAAAAGAATCCGCAGATGCAAAATTATATGATCAATAACCGGAGGGCAAATGGTGTGACACCCAGTGAGGTGGTTGAAGATCGAGCTGCAAAGGATTTTCGTAGTGCAGTAAAAGAGAAGATGGAGAACAGAAGCCAGCAGGGCAGAAGACCAGGAATCGCTTATATCACGAGTGCACTATTGGTGCTGGTCGTCTTTGCGGCCGGAATCACGACGGTAAATAATTTCGGGAAAATGAAGGCGATGCAGACGTCGGTTGAAAACTTGTCGAAGACCGTCGAAAATGGTCAGAAAAAAGGAACAACAGAGACTGCAACGGTAGATAAAACACAGGAAAATGAAAAGAGTGCCTCGGAAGCTGTAAAAAAGAGCGAGGCAACAAAGACATCAGACAAGGCAGAAGCACAGCTTAGCGATCAGGATTACTATGTCGTACAAAAAGGTGAGACGCTGGCTGGAATCAGTAAGAAATTATATGGAGATACAACGCATGTAAAAGCTATTTGCAAAATGAATGGATTGTCTGACGGGAACCTGATTTATATCGGGCAAAAATTATTACTCCCATAAAAGGGAAATATGGTATACTAAGGTACATAGTACCTCCGGGAGGTGGTGCAAGAAAGGAACATTGAAAGGAAGACCGATGAATGAAACAGCGGAAGAACAGAAACCTCCATGTTGTAAGAGAATCGGAAGATCTGACAGATAAAAGAGCAGGCAGACTGTATGGACAGGCAGAAGTCGAAGTAACAGAAAGAGAGATACGTGCAGAACTGATCCGGCAAAGCAGGAAAAGGCAGCAGAGAATTGCAATCGTATGTATTATCATTGTAATCGTATCTGTGATGACATATCTGCTGGTGAGCCTTCAGACCTATACAAAAGTGAGGGTAAGTGATACGTATCCCGGAAAAGGAGCTTCTGATAATTCATATGTTCAGTTTCTAGACGGAGTGATAAAATACAGCAAAGACGGAATTGCATATATGGACCAGACGGGAAAAGAAGTCTGGAATCAATCCTACCAGATCAAGAATCCGATGCTGGATGTAAATAACAAGTCCGTGGCTGTGGCAGATAAAGATGGAAATGACATACTGATCTTTCAAGAAGAGGGATTAAAGGGAGAAGTACACACTACGATGCCAGTTGAACGCATCAGCGTATCAGAACAGGGAATCGTAAGTGCGATATTAAAAAACGAATCTGCCATGAAGATTATGTGTTATGACATTAAGGGAAATGTACTGGTAGAGCATAAGACGACACTGGCAGGAACCGGCTATCCGATAGATATTGCGTTGTCTGCAGACGGCAACCTTATGCAGGTATTGTATCTCTATACACAAAAGGGGCAGATTGTATCAAGGCTGCATTATTATAATTTTGGTGATGCGGGAGAAGGAAAAACGGATCATCAGGTAACAGCAGAAAATTATAAAGATACCATCCTGGCAAGTGGATTTTTCATGAATGCAGAGACATCGGCAGCGGTTGGAGATAACCGCGTTGTTATATATGAAGGAAAAGACACCCCGGAACAGGTTGCAAATATCAAGCTTGATAAAGAAATAAAAAATGTATTTCACAGTGAAAAATATGTGGGGCTGATCCTGAAAAATCAGGGGAAAAGTGGGTACGAACTCCGGCTGTATGACAAAACCGGAAAAGTCGTATTGTCAAAAGATTTTAAAGGTGATTATAAGCATGTGAAAATCTGTAATAATCAGGTAATCATGTATGACGGAAAGAATTGCAACATATATATGAAAAATGGTATACAAAAGTTTAAGGGCGAGACGGACAGTAATATATTGGAGATATTCCCAGTCGAAGGAGTGAACCGGTATATTATAATGAGTGCAAATGGCATGGAAAAAGTCCGGCTTGTAAAATAAGGAGATTCTATGAATTGGTTGGAAATATCTGTGGGGGTTATTTTTCTGATATGCGTGATAGCGGGAATGGTAAAAGGAGCAGTAAAGCTTATTGTATCCCTGCTTGCAACAGTGATAACAGTGGTTGTCGTATTTTTTGCAACGCCGTATGTTGCGCAGGTGATTGAAAAATATACGCCGATAGATGATGTGATCACAGAAAAAGTGGCCAGCGGGATAGCAGATGCAGCAGCTTCGGCTATAACTGGTGAAGAAAGTTCGCAAAATAGCAGCGGCCTGACAGAAGAAGCGGTGAAAAAGGTATTAAAAGCAGCCGGGATTGATGAAGATACACTGAGTAAGTTGGGAATCTCGGTTGCAGATATCGTAAATGGTAAGATCAGCAGCGCTGATCTTGCAAAATATGGAATATCAGAAAATATACTGGATGGTCTGACAAGTGGAGACAGCAGTGAAATCGAAAAAGTAATCGAAAATGTAGATATTCCGAAAGAACTACAGGAAACAGCAATAAAGTCAGCCGATATTCCGGAAATTTTTAAGACATTGCTGTTAAAAAATAATACAGAAGCAATGTATAAAGAACTGGGTGTTACGACATTTACACAGTATGTAGGTGCATACCTGGCCCGTATGATTGTGAATGTAATAGCCTTTCTTATTACATTTATTATAGTGACGTTAATCTTAAGGGCGATTATATTTGCCCTGGATGTTGTAACAGAACTTCCGGTGCTGGGATGTCTCAACCGTATCGCAGGAGCAGGACTTGGTATTGTGATTGCGCTGATCATTGTGTGGGTGATATTCATAATCTTTACGCTGCTCTATACAACAACAATAGGACGGAGCGTCTATGCAATGATACAGGATAATACCTGGTTGAAATTAATATATGATTACAATCCGCTTATGAAGATTGCGGTAAGTATGTAATGTAAAAAAGTCAGGATGGGAGTCCTGGCTTTTTTACGTTACTATAGTATGAAAGAGAAATTGCCAGTGACAGGTTCTATGTATCGAATCGCTATGCATTTGAAAGCAGCTGTCGGTGGTGGATTCCGCAGATGTCAAAGTATGCGAGAGAAAATATCATCGCCAGTTTCCTGTATTGTGCAAAATGATGTGAAAAAAGAGAAAATACAAGATGAATTGTCAAAGATGTCTAAATTGCAGAAAATATAAAAATAATATTGACAATTTGCGCGCTGTTGTGATATATTAATCTAGCTGTCGCGAGAGACAAGGCCGTGAGGCAACAGAGTCAACGCAGAAGACGGCAACATACATCTTTCAAAATAGATGAAAAACAATTTTGAAAAAAGAATAAAATAACAGTTGACAAACACAACTGAGTATGATATTCTAAATAAGCTGTCGCTGAGGCAAACGAATGTTTGAAACAAAGATAGCGATGATCGGTTGAAAAGCTGATCGAAAAAAAGTTTAAAAAGTTCTTGACAAACATCAATGAATATGATAAACTAAATAAGCTGATTTTAAACGGCGAAACAAAAAAAGAACCTTGATAATTAAACAATAGACAACAACCCTGAAAATTCCAAAGAGAATTATTCAGAACAGACATTTAGATGTCGAACCTTAAAACAGTAAAGGGGATAAGAAAGCTAGTAGTTTTCTTGAACTGGAACGAACTTGATTTTGGATTCGTGTTAAAG